>CAJXSB010000074.1 GCA_913060435.1 uncultured Desulfococcus sp. | reverse complement strand
ATGGGGGCCAAACATCTCAAAGCCATCGCCGTGAGGGGAACCGGCGGCCTGAGCCTCGCTGCTCCCCAGAAATTCTTCGAACTCTGCTTTGCGGCGGTAAAGGACCAACAACGGCGGATTTCCGAAATGGGGGCGGCCGCTCCCGCACGGAATCACCTTGATCAGGGGTCCACCAGAAGCCCCGGTCAGATCTGGCCCCCATTCCGAAGCCCCCCCGGCGACGCGCCAATCGGCTGCTTCAGCTGCCCGCTGCGCTGCGCGGATCACTTTCAGACGGCCCACGGCAACCCATTGGTCTCCCATGCCGGCATCTATGGCCCGGCCCTGCAGGCTCTGCTTCATCTGGATGTGGACGCATCCGATGCGTTTGCGTCCCAATGCCAGCGACTGGGCATCGATCTCATAACCGCCGCGAAAATGATCGAAAGGGCCATAACGCTCTCAGAGGCGGGTGAGATCTCCATGGAAGAAACCGGCGGCGTCGACCTGCGAGTTGGCAGCATCGACAACGTCCGGTCCATGGTCGAGAGGATCGCCAGACGGGACGGCATCGACGGCGCTCTCGAAGCAGTGCTTTTAGACGCCGCAGGCGACATCCCAGCAGCCGCGGACGAAGCCCTGATTCTGGATGAGGAGATCGAAGCCCAGAACATAACAGGCGCAAATAGAATCATCCCGCCTCACGATGCCGCCGCTGCAGGACCCCGCCATGCCGCCGCAGCCCGTCTATCCGCCGCCTGTGATGCACTGGGACAGTGCCGGTGGAACACCGCCTTTCTGCCGCCGGGCACCGCCCTCGCCTTCCAGGCGGATGCCTTAGCCGCCGGAACGGGCGGAAAGCGCAGCGCGAACGACCTCGTTGACACCGCCTCCCGCATCCTGGCCATCGAACGGGCGTCTACCGTCCGGGAAGGGTTGAAGGGAGCCCCTCCGCTCCTGCCGGTCCTTCTTGCGGCGCCGGGCTTGTCGCTGGACGGCAAAACGGATGGCGGTGCACCGGAACAGGTGAGGAGGGAGTACCTAAGCGCCATGGGTTGGGATGTCGACACCGGCATCCCCAAAGCCAAGGCGCTGAAGAACCTGAAACTGAAAGATGTCGCCAGGGACCTCAAGAAGTATCGTCCCCTGGGGACAAGCGAAAGAATATGGTAGCATGAGCAAGGTCATTATCATCAACACCGAAAAATGCACCGGATGCCGGATGTGCGAGGTCTCCTGCGCCTTGAAGCACAGCCATGAATGCAACCCCGAACGTTCGAGAATCCGGGTGGTGATCACCGAAGTGGACGGTCGGGCGACGTTCGTCGCCTCAACCTGCATGCAGTGCGAAACGGCCATGTGCGAGCTCGTCTGCCCGACGGGAGCGGTCGGCCGTTCCTATACAACGGGAGCGAGAATCATCGCCCCTGACAAATGCATCGCCTGCGGTTCCTGCAGCGTCGCCTGCCCCTTCGGCGCCTGTTTCGTGGACCGGAAAATCGGCAGGTCGGTGGTCTGCGATCAGTGCGGGGGCGATCCCGTCTGCGTCGCGGTCTGCCCTACGGGTGCGCTCAGGTATGCCGAAGCGGACGAGGCCAACATCCATCTCAGAAGAGCCGGCAGCCGCAGCACATCGGCCGCCATGCTCAACGTCCGGCCGCGGCGATGAGCATGCGGGGATCCGATTCCCACCGGATGCCGTTCTATCGGATTTGCGCACGGCGAGCAGCGAGAATCCACAGCCCCCAAAGGATCGTTGAGCGGATGATCCCGGGGCCGAGACCCTCAACAAAACATTGAGGAATGCTTCATCGGAGGCTTTTCATGGTTGACACTATCCTATATTTCATCGAAGGTCCCATCATGGAGACCTTGCTCTACGTTTTCGGCTTCGCCGTCTTGATCAGGTGCCTCTGCTTCGCGGCCTCCGTTCTGGTAACAAGTCTAAGGGCGACGGAGCGGCTGCAGGTCGACGATATCCTTCGAACCTTTGTGGGCGCGCTGGCGCCGCTTCACCGGCTGTTTGCGGCCCGGCCGATCTATGTGACGGTCCGCTACGTCTTTCATGTCTGCATGGTGGTCACCCCAGTATGGTACTACGGCCACATCTCCTACTTCGAAATGTCAGACCTGGAATGGTACTGGCCCCCCCTTCCCGACGGGGTGGTCGACCGCTTGACGCTGACAGTTCTCTTCCTGGCCCTCTTTTTCCTCTTTCGGCGGCTAATGCTCGACGAGGTCCGCCGGGATTCTTCCCCTCAAGACTTTATCCTGCTGACCGTTACCGCAGCCCCCTACCTCACGGGATACTACGTCACCCACAGCCTGCCGGCGCCGCTGTCGTTTCTGGAAAACCATATGCTCGACCTGCATATCATCAGCGGAGAGGTGATGATCGTAAGCGTCATTTTCCTTTTCTGCACCACCCGTCTGGCCAGAAAAAAATGCGTGGGATGCACGGCGTGCGTCGAACAGTGCCCCACTGGCACCCTGACATTCCAAGATACGTCCGATGCGAGGACGATCCGCTACGCCAACTATCTCTGTATCTGCTGCGCTTCGTGCATGGAAACCTGCCCTGAACAAGCGGCTTCGCTGAGGCACGAGCTCTCGATCCGGAAATTCTTCAACCTATTCCGATATGCGTTGAACACCGTGGCTTTCTCCAGGTGCCGCAACTGCGGCGCGCTGTACGCGCCCGAACCGCAGGTCCTTAAGATCGATCGCCTGCTGGAAGCCCGGGGCATTGCCTCATCAGAGCACGCCGGCTACTGCAGCCGCTGCAAGAAAATCGTCCATTCCAGCGTCGGGGCTCAATCCGCCGCGGGTTAGGGCGGCGGACGCATACCTCTGATTCCCACACCTGTCTCCACAGACAGCAGTGCCGGATGCCGGGTCGGTCCCGGCACCCGGCACTGCCAAGAAAACCGATTGAGAAAAATGTCTATCTGAACTAAATATGCCGATGCGAAACGACCGACAGCGGTCGGCCGGGGCCTGCGGCCGCGGCAGTGCCGTTTTCATCCCGGCGAGACCGCGCTCCCCCCGCCGGCGGACTGACGGTTCGACATCAACCCCCTGCGAAAGGAACCTGCGCCATGCTGCTCGGATTGCATACCTACAGCCTCAACCTCCACGGCATCGGACAGGCCTGGGCAGGCTTTACCCTGCCATGGGCCCGCCAGATCAGCACCTTCCAACTCATGGGGCTCGCCCGGGAATGGGGCCTCGACGGCCTGCACATCGACGACGGCGTCCTCGAAACCCTCGAAGCGCCGTTTCTGGCCGAAGTGCGCGCCGCCGCCGCCGAGCACGGCCTATATCTGGAATACAATTTTTCGATGGACCTGGGCGGGTTCGGCGTCGGCATCCAGCATGAAATCCCGGCGGCCATCGAGACCGCGGAGGCCCTGGGTGCCGACGTCGTCAAGGTCGGCATGGAGCTGCGGCGCCCCCGTCCCCTTGCAGCGAGCCGGTTCCACCCCGAGGTCATCGGCGCATTGGAGCTGGTCGCCGCCCGGCTTCGGGACGCCGCCCCCCTTGCCCAAGCCGCAGGCATCCGTCTCGCCGTCGAGAACCACTGCGACACCTTCTCCCAAGAAATCCTCTGGCTCCTCGACCAGGTCGACCACCCGTCGGTGGGGGCCTGCGTCGATACGGTCAACGCCCTCATGGTAATGGAGGATCCCATGGCCGCCATCGAAAACCTGGCGCCCAGGGCCTATACGAACCACTTCCGGGACGACCGGATCGAGATCGAGCGATGGGGATACCGTCTCGTGGGCGCCGCCGTTGGCGAGGGCGACATCGACATGCAGCGGGCCTACCATATCTTCCGGGAGCGCTCGGGCATGCGGCGCATCAATATCGAAACGGAGATGGACATTCCCCTGGACGACCGGGAAACGGCCCTCCGCATGGAGGTTGAGGCGGTTCGCCGGAGCATCCGCTACTGCCGGAAAGTGCTGGGAATCCAGCGCGAACCCGGCGATATGGCCGGCGGTGCCGGCCGAAGCGAATGATTCTATAATCGTGGGGCTTGCTGTTCTATGTCGAATCATGTATAATTTAAGTTCTAATCCGGCACCCCATCATGTGCCGAATTGGAACGCACAGATCACGGTCGGATGGAACCTTTACGAACTTTAGTGGCGAAGGTATTGGCAATTTACGCACCATACAATCACCCACCATATATAGATGAGCTTTCATTTCAGAGCGCTGGTCGACATTCAAAGGCTTCAGGAGCTTGCGGACGATTTCCATACCGCCACCGGATTGCCCCTTGCCGTCGTCACCATTGATGGCGAAACCCTGGTGGCCTCGGGACGGCAGGAGGCGTCCACCGATGGCAGGACCATGCGCTCCGGGCCGGCACCGGAATGCTTCGCCGTGGGCGGCAGCGCCAATAGCGGCCAGAAGCCGCAACTCCACCGAGGCCCCGACGGTCTGGTCCATGCGGTGGCGCCGGTCATCGCCGAGAGTCAGCATGTCGCCACCGTAGTGGCCGGTCCGGTCTTTCTCGAATCCCCTGGCGATATTCGTGAAGGATTTTTAACGAGCCGAAATGCCGGCCGCAGCGATGATGAAGCAGCCGCCCGCGACACTGCCAGACATATCCCCGTTTTCAGTGAGATACGGTTTCAGGCGGCCCTTTCGTTTATGACGAAGCTTTCGCAGTTGATCGCGGAAAACAGCATCAATCGGCACCGCCGGCAGGAGGCCGCGGCGGCATCAGAGGAGCGTGAAGAAAAATATCGTCTGCTGATCGAACACCAACGGGACCTCATTGTCAAGATCGACCCGGAGGGGAGATTTCAGTTTGTCAGCCCCTCGTACTGCCAGACCTTCGGGAAAACCGAGGCGGAGCTCATCGGCCGGAAGTTCATCCCCCTTGTCCATGAAGACGACCGGGAATCAACGGCGAAAGAAATGGAGAAGCTCCACCACCCGCCCCACACGGCCTACATCGAACAGCGGGCCATGACCGCGGCCGGCTGGCGGTGGATTGGATGGCAGGATACGGCGATCCTCAACGACGACGGCAGCATCGCCGCCGTCGTCGGCGTGGGCCGGGACATCTCCAGCCGAAAGCAGTATGAACAGGAGCTCCAGCAGACCCGCGCACTCCTGGAGGCGGCCATTACCCAATCGCCGTCGGGCATCCTGATCGCCGAAGCCCCCAACGGCCGCATCCGTATGGCCAACCCGGCGGCGTTCGGATTCCTTGGCAGTGAACATGAACCGCTTTCCGACATCGATATCGATGATGCCGCCCTAAGGTGGCGGACCTTTTACCCGGACGGAACGTCTTATGCTCCGGAGGATCTCCCCCTCGCCAAGGCACTTCGGGAGGGGGCGGTTTCCAGGAACGTCGAGGTGATCATCCTGAACGAATCCGGCCAAAGCCGTTGGGCCTCCGCCAATGCGGCGCCCATCCGGGATTCCGACGGCGGCATTCGCGCGGCCATCCTGGTCTTTCATGACATCACCGACCGCGTTCGCGCCGAGAAGGCGCTGCGGGCAAGCCAGGAGCAATTCCAGACCCTGGTGGAAAAATCCCCCCTCGGGATCTCACTGATCGCTCCGGACGGCCGATACAAGTATGCCAACCCGAAATTCATCAAAATGTTCGGTTACACCATCGAGGATGTGCCGACAGGCGCCGAATGGTTCGAGAAGGCCTTCCCCGACAGCGACCACCGACAGAAAGCCGTGAAAGCATGGTTCGAGGAGAAAAAGCGCGCCGCCGTCGGCCAGGTCCGGTCCAGGACCTTTACGGTGACCTGCGCGGACGGCTCCCGAAAGGAGATCCATTTCCGGCCGGTAACCCTGGAGAACGGCGACCAGTTCGTGATCTATGAGGATCTGACCGATAAACTGCGCCTGGAACGGCAGCTGCACCAGAGCCAGAAATTCGAATCCATCGGCACACTTGCCGGCGGCATTGCCCATGATTTCAACAATCTCCTCATGGCGATCCAGGGCCGCGCCTCACTGATGGCCCTGGAGCTTCCGCCCTCCGCCCCTTTTGCAGAACATGTCCGCGCCATCGAGGAACATGTTCGCAGCGCCGCGGGCCTGACCAAGCAGCTTATCGGTCTTGCGAGGGGAGGGAAATACGAACTCAAGCCCATCGACATCAATTTCCTGGTCATGCAGACCGTAGCCATGTTCAGCCGCACCCGGAAAGGGATCCGGATCCACACCAACCTGATGCGGCCGGCACCGGTGGCCGAGGTCGATCGGCAGCAGATCGAGCAGGTGCTCCTCAACATCCTCATCAACGCGGGCCAGGCCATGCCCAACGGCGGGGACCTCTTCGTCGAAACCAAACGCACCGTCCTCGGAGGCAGCTACGATACCTCCCATGACATTCACCATGGCGAGTTCGTCAAGATTTCGGTTTCGGATACCGGCGTCGGCATGGACGAGGCGACGCGACAGCGTATCTTCGATCCCTTTTTCACGACCAAGGAGAGAGGACGCGGCACCGGACTGGGCCTGGCCTCGGCCTACGGCATCGTCAAACACCATGCGGGGAAAATCACAGTCTACAGCGAACTCGGCCAGGGCACCACTTTCAACGTCTACCTGCCCTCCTCGGAAAAGACGGCGCACCTCGAGGACGGAACAGACGGGAAGCTCGCCCGGGGATATGAGACAATTCTTTTTGTCGATGATGAAAAGATCATCCTCGACGTGGGCAAAGCGATGCTGGAAAAGCTGGGCTACCGCATCTTTACGGCCCAAAGCGGGATGGATGCCATCGACATTGTCACGAAGATGGGAGCGGCCATCGACCTGGTCATTCTCGACCTGATCATGCCCGGGATGGACGGTGTCAGGACGTTTAACGCCATCCGGGAGCGCCGCCCCGAACTCCCGGTGCTGCTCGCCAGCGGCTATGCCATCGACAGCCAGGCGGCGGCGCTCATGCAGCGGGGATGCAGGGGCTTCATCCAGAAGCCGTTCCGCATTGAAAAACTGTCCGTGATGCTTCGAAAGATCCTGGACAGCCCCCCCACCCCGGATCCATCGTGACATCGCCCGTGACATCGCCGCGGCCCTGCCGCCGGCCCAAAGCCGGACGCCGGGTGTTCTATACTTGCTCAGCCCCCGATTCCTCGCCCGCTACCCGATAAGGTAACGGACGACGATCGCCACGACAAGAAACGCCACCAGGCATTTCAGGTAAAGGTTCAATGAGAGGAAGGCGATCTTTTCCAGTGCTCTTTCCTTTTCGATGCGCTCCAGCAGATCAATGGTCTCGCGGCGGCTGCGGGGCTGGGGCTCTCTGGAGAACGCGATCAGAATCAACGCGATGAGTGCCCCGCCCAGCAGGAACGGCAGCCAGTAGATGCGGCCCATGGGCGGCCCGAGCGGGGTAAGCCAGATACCGCCGGCCCATGCACCCAGCAGGATGAGCAGAAAAATGGACAGGGAGCCCTGCCGTCGCTCCCGGTGGCCCATCCGCGAAAATATGCCCATAAGGATCAGTGCCGTAATCAGCGCTGCCCCGATTTCATAAACAATCATTAGCAGCTCCTCATCATTCTGGATTCCTCAAAAACGCAGGGAATGCAATCCCTTTGGCTCGAACTTTAAGGGACGCGGCCTTCCGGATCCATACCGTCATGGGTGTATCCCGACTGCAAGGAGACTGTAATTTTCCCGGGAGCCGACCGAATCCCGGCTGCAGCCGCAATCATTCGCGCTAGACATGCTCGATGGTCGTATGGTTCGAAATCTCCGAATTCACGGTGCAGAGGTCCGTAATGGAAAACCCGTGGACGTTCGCATTGCCGGTGAGGCGCGCGAAGGCCTTGAGCTCTTCGGTGGAGACCCGCAGAAAATTCTCGAGACGGCGGGCGCTCTTCTCCACGTTGAGCATGGCCCGCAGCGCCGGATCCTGGGTGGCGATACCCATGGGGCAGCGACCGGTGTTGCAGATCTTGTACTGCTGACAGCCGATGGCCATGAGTGCGGCGGTGCCGATGGCGACGGCTGTAGCGCCCAAAGCCAGGGCCTTGGCAACGTCCGATGAGAGCCGGAGCCCCCCCGTGATCACCAGGCTGATATCACCGGCCTGGTGCGCATCGAGGTATTTTCGCGCCCGGTAGAGGGCGAAGACGGTGGGTACGCTGGCGGCGGCCTTGACGACTTTGGGTGCGGCGCCGGTGGCCCCGGCCCGGCCGTCCAGGGTGATAAAGTCCGGGGAGGCGGCGAGGGCCACCGCCAGGTCCGCCTCGATGTTGCCGGCGGCCAGCTTGATGCCCACGGGCCGCCCTTCGGTCGCCTCCCGGAGCCAGTCGACTTTCTGCTTCAGACTGTCGGCATCCAGAATATCGGGAAAACGGGCCGGGCTTGAGATGGCCTCTCCTTCGGGAAAACCCCGGATCGCGGCGATCTCCCCGGTGACCTTTCCGCCGGGAAGGTGGCCGCCCATGCCCGGCTTGGCCGACTGCCCGATCTTGATCTCGACGGCGTCGACCCGCCGGAGGTTCTCGGGGGTGACGCTGTAGCGGTTGGGCACATATTCAAAGATATAGCGGTGGGCCGCTGATATGGCGTCGGGCAGGATGCCCCCTTCGCCCGAGCACATGGCGGTGTTGACGGCGGCGCTGCCCCGGGCCAGGGCCATCTTGGCCTCCCGCGACAGGGCCCCGAACGACATATGGGTGATGAAAATCGGGGTGTCGATGACCAGGGGGCGTTTGGCCCGGGGGCCGATCACCGTGCGGGTGCTGACCTCCTCGTCGCTGTTGAGGGGAACCCGTGCGAGCTGGGCCCCCTTGAACAGGAGGTCGTCCCAGGAAAAGGTCGGCTTCCGGGTCCGCATGGGCTCGGTGATCGATTCCCCGGTCTCCGCCATGGCATGGATATCTGCCATACTGGTTTCGATCTCATCATGAAAGCGCCGCAGGTGCTCGATCTCCGGCGATGCGGCGGCATCGGTATCGAACTCGGCCGGCAGCGGCACTTCCGGCACCGCTGCCGCAGCCGCCTTCTCGAAGAAACTTCGGGGCGATCCGCACACCGGGCAGACCCAATCCTCCGGCAGGTCGATCCAGAGGGATTCGCTGTGGTCCTCGTCAAATTCATATTCGCAGACCGAACAAATATAGATGGCCATGGCGTTCTCCTCAGACGTCCAGGTTGGCGGGTTCGTAATACTCCCGGGGGTGCTTGCAGTACGGGCAGCGCTTGGGCGGCTCGAGCCCCTCGTAGACGTACCCGCAGACGCTGCACTTCCATTTGATGGGGCTTTTGCGGCGGAAGACCATGCCGTTTTCCACCAGGGACAGGAGCTTCTGGAAGCGCTCCCGGTGCTCGGCCTCGATCTTCGTGATCTGGGAGAAGAGGATCATCGCCTCCCGGTTTCCCTCGAGTTCCGCCTCCCGCGCAAAAGTGGGATACATCTCCGTCGATTCGTAGTTCTCACCGCCAACGGCTTCCTTCAGGTTGTCGAGGGTGCTCGATTCTCCGTGCAGAAGCCGGTATTCCTCCATTGCATGGTATTTCTCGTTTTCAGCCGTCTCCTCAAAGATCTTCGCGATATAGTGATACCCCTCGCGCCGCGCCATCTCGGCGTAGAACGTGTACCGGTTGCGCGCCAGCGACTCCCCTTCGAAAGCGGCCTTCAGATTGTCGTCGGTTTTGCTCATGCTGTCGTCTCCTTGGCTTGGGGAAGGCCTTCCGGAAAACAATTGCAGACGTGAATGATGCTGACGGGGCTTCATTGGAGTGGAAGGCCGGTTCATTGGTGTCGACTATTGTACCTGAAGCGGCCGTATGCCGCAAGCCGCCAATCATGCATCCCATCAATAACCATTCACCGCTGTATTGAAAAAAACAATTGCATTATATCCCATATCATACTATACGTGCATTCATCATGATGGCCGGGCAGTTGTGCAGTCCGGCGTCGATACCCGGCATCACTGCCAAAGCGGTTGTCCGAAAGCCGGAAGGCCTTCGGAGATTCCGGCCAACCTATCACGAAAGGAGGATATGCATGGCCAACTTCCTGTTTACGTTGAGCCAGGACGACAACGAAAAGGCGACCCGATGCTTCCAGTTCGCCAAGATCGCCCACGAAAAAGGGCAGCAGGTAAATGTCTTCCTGATCGACTCCGGCGTTGAATGGGCGGACAAAAATCGGGATTTCTCGATCAAGACCCCCACGGGCGATTGCCCCAACGATTATCTGCCCTACCTGCTCGAACACGAAATCCCCATCGGCGTCTGAATTCCCTGCGCCAAAGCTCGTCAGGTTGACGAGAAAAACTTCTTTCCCAACATGGTTCTGGACGGCGGCCCCCACCTCATCGAAATGGCCATCGAGGCCAAAGTGTTCAATTTCTAATCACACATGCCCCAGAAAGCGGGGAGGACCTCCCCGCTTTTTGATCCCTTCATTGCAACCCACCTTTACCCAGACCACGCAATCACAGAAAAAATATTTTTCTCCGCTTTCGAGATTCGTTCAAGCGATGGATCTGAGATGTTCATCGGCTCATAAAACTAGAAATTTGCTTTAGTATCAAACAGTTAATGCTATCAGCACACAAAACGGAATTGCCGCGAAATGGAACCCATCACTTATTCACATGAACTTAATCATTCTCTAATAATGCCCTAACACAAAGTAATGCAGTATACCCGGCAACGGTGACAAAATTACTTGACCAATCTTGCTCGCCCTTTGGTCCGCCTTCTGCGCTGCGGCGAAGGCCGAATACGTAGGATGCGCAAATTTGGGGGCACCTTGAAGGCGATCCGAAATCCGGCACAATCTTTGTCCAATTCATTTTGCTTCCGTTTTTTTAAAGGATATTCAATGCAAATGAAAGGGGGCGATTACAACAACCGATAGATTTTTTCTTTAGTTCCGATTGAACAATAAAATACATAATTTCAAAGTGTTAAGGGGAGAAAGAGATGAGTACCCGCGTTCACTGCTGCAAAATGGTTATCTTCGCCTTGATTGCCGGTATATTTTGCCTTGGCCCTGGCAACGCTGACGGCAATGCCGACGCTGGAGGGGTATTTCAACCCAAGTATGTCTTCTTTTTTATTGGAGACGGCATGGCCAGTCCCCAGATTCATGCCACTGAAGCATACCTGGCGTCTTTGCAGGATGGTGACACTGTACCCGGTGGAAATAAAGCCGAAAAACTCATCATGAGTTCATTTCCAGTGCAGGGTATGCAGATGAGCTTTGCAAATAATCGCTTTATCACCGGTTCGGCTGCAGCAGGCACGGCGCTGGCCTGCGGCAAGAAAACCAATATTGGTGTAATCTCCATGGATCCAGACGCAATCGTTCCGTATACGTCGCTTGCAGAAGGCGCCAAAGCAAAGGGTATGAAAGTGGGGATCGTCTCCAGCGTCTCCATAGACCATGCCACGCCGGCCGTATTTTATGCTCATACACCCAGCCGCAACAATTATGAAGAAATCGGCGAGTTCCTGCTGAACAGCGATTTTGATTATTTCGGTGGCGGCGGTTTTCGGGTCAACAAGTATACCAGCCTAACCTATGCCGAAAAATCCAACGAAAAGCGGTATGCCATTCTTGAAGACAAAGCCGCGGCCAATGGCTTTACATTTGCCAATACCCGCGATGAATTTGACGCCCTGAATTATCGGAACGGCCGCGTGATCGCGATCAATCCTTATCTGGATGGCTCCAACGCCATCCCTTATGCCCTGAACCGAATGGCGGCTGATGGACCCGGAGAAGATTATGAGGGCTCTATCACTCTGGCCGAGTTTACCCAAAAGGGCATCGACCTCATGAAAACAAATAGCGAGGGTTTTTTCATGATGGTGGAAGGTGGAAAGATCGACTGGGCCTGCCATGCCAACGACGCCCGTAGTGCCATCGAAGACACCATCGCGTTTGATGATGCCATTGGCGTTGCTGTCGATTTTGCCAAAACGCATCCCATGACCCTTATTGTTGTGACCGGCGATCATGAATGTGGCGGTATGACCCTCGGTTTTGCCGGCACGGGCTATGAAACCTATTACGAAAAATTAGAAGCCCAAACGATCGCTTACGATGATTTCGGCAGCAAGACATTGGAAGCCTACAAGGCCAGCTATGATTCCGCCCCGGCCGATATCGACGATGAAATGTGGCAGATCATTCTGGATACATATGGAATGGACGGCATTGGCTTGACGTCGGATACGGAAGACGACCTCACCGATTACGAGAAGGGCCTCCTGGAGGATGCTTTCGATAAAACCATGACTGGTGAAAATTTGAACAACGATGATGAAAACAACCTGCTTTACGGCTATTATGATCCACTCACCGTCACGTTGACCCATCTGCTCAATCGCAAATCAGGAATGGATTGGACGTCCTATTCACATACGGCTGTCCCCGTTCCGGTTTTGGCCATGGGACTCGGTGCGAGCAACTTCGATGGCTATTATGATAATACCGATGTTGCTAAAAAAATGGCGAAAATCATGTGATATTTCATCGAAACCCCTATTTTTCCCACCTCCTTGCTGAAAAGAAGGTCCTGCCCCTCTGCTGAAAACAAGCCCCTGTCGTGCTCTCCTGCGCATCGATCCCCGGAAAGCGCCCCCGGATCGCCTCACGGTCCTCGGAACGGTGATGGCAGGAATCAAAAGCCCGCTTCCCGCCAACTTCTAACATGAAACTAAAAAGCATCTAATCTTTCGTAGCTACCACCGTGCGGAACCAGGATCGGTCGACGTTTCAGAATTTTTATTCCGCAAATTCAGAGGAGGGTTGCCCATCAGGCATGCAAAATTCAGGTTGGAAAAATTTACTCTTTTATTTCTCATGACACTCACAATTATCTCGGCACCGTTAGCTGCGCACTCCAGCGATCTGGTCATCACCGGTGTTATCGACGGCCCTTTGACCGGGGGGTTGCCCAAGGCGGTCGAATTTTACGTGATCAACGATATCACTGATCTCAGCATCTATGGTTTTGGCTCCGCCAACAATGGTGGCGGCGCGGACGGAGAAGAGTTTACCTTTCCTGCCGATGCTGCTCCGGCGGGCAGCTTTCTGTACGTTGCCACCGAGGAAGCAGATTTTATTGCTTTCTTTGGGTTTTCGCCTGATTACACCGACAGTACTGCAGCCAGCATCAATGGTAATGATACCGCCGGCAGCCCTTTCCCGCTGGGAGCCTATTCTCCCGAAGGGGTGATCTCGAGCTGCGGCGATCCTGCCACTCTGATCCATGAGATCCAGGGCACCGGCCTTTCCAGCCCCCTGGCAGGCAAGGCCGTCAGTATCGAGGGGGTGGTCGTTGGGGATTTTCAAAATAATGGCATCCCTGACATCGGAGACCTCAACGGTTTTTTTTGTGCAGGAGGAGGATACTGACGCGGATGGCCTGCCGGAAACGTCAGAAGGGATCTTTGTGAATGCCCCGGGCAGCATCGATGTCCAGGTCGGGGATAAGGTGCGGGTCTCGGGAACGGTCCAGGAGTATTATGAAAACACTCAGATCGGTAGCGTAACTGAAGTATTCATTTGTGGTAGCGTAGCCGTCCCGACCGTTACGGATATTCATCTGCCTGTAACGTCAATGGATGATTTTGAAGCCTATGGCTAATATTCCGAGCTCGGCATATGCGTCATATATTTTCGATCCAACGAATCGCTTCAATATCGCTGATCGTTCCCAGATATCCTGTTATTCCGGGTTGACAATCAATTCCATTATATATCAATCTTTGAAGTTAAAATTGGTACACGGCGCTGATTCCCAATTCGATTTCATAATCCTGCCTGGCGATGGGGCTTTCCTGGATGTCGCTGCTGTATAATTCAACACCCCCTTGGGTAATAATCTGGATATGATCCGTTAAATATCGCCGATCAATTACATTCAAACCCACTGAACGATAACCACCATCCAGATTGGTGGTTGCCAATCCAGAGGACATGGATTCTTCTTCGCTCACCCCAAAATCTTTGTTAATGAATTCAGACGTTCCGAAAGTCGAAAACAGAAACAGCTCTGTGCCGGTACCGTCCAGCCGTTCTCCAAATCTATATCCGGCAGCCAGAACACCTAAGGCACCGAAACTGCTTTCACCGACCATCAGGCGACCGCCGATCCATGCTCGCCAATCGTCCATGATGGAACGGCGAAATTCAAATACCCCGACAATATGGTCATCTTGATCATCTAATCCATCCAATCGGCCATCATCAGAATCATCTGCCTCCCGCCCACCTTCATACCTGGCTGCCAATTGAACAAGCCACTTATCCGCTAATCGATTTCTCCAGCCCAGTTCTATTCCCTCCCAAAAAAAGAGGTTATTGCCAGTTCGGTATTGAATGGCACCGGCGGGCTCGATTTCAAACTCGTATTCATCCGAACCATCATAGGCGTTTCCGTACTCCACACCCACGCCGAGGGCGATCCCCCAATCAACTCCGCGGGTGTAATCGAAAATGGACGGCAGTGGCACAAGCGGTAATTTATTATTCTCGGCGCTGGCATCATCATAAAAAATCGAATTTATGAGTATAACAAGGATCAGCCCGATGCCAATCGTTCTAAAAAATCCCATTCGAGATCTCCATGGAAAATTCCATCACTTATTTGTTTCAAAATGCAAATCTCTTGTCCGATGCCGATGATATAAGCAATTGATCGAGCGATAACAATGGATTATGCACGAGTGGCGGGCAATTATGCACGAGCGGTTGACGCTGGTTCACCAGCGGTTATAATTTATCAATAAGCGGCAACGGGAATCGGG
>CAJXSB010000073.1 GCA_913060435.1 uncultured Desulfococcus sp. | reverse complement strand
GTCTGCCATGCTTTCCTTCCATTTCGCTTTATGATTTATCACCGGCTGCAAACGCTTTCGTGCTATCGACTGCACGAACAGGATATGATTACAGGTACGCGGCCCAATCATCCCAATTGTAGAGGCGGGATACCCGGCCGCCGTCTGGTGGATTTGTGGACTGTTCAACCCACAACGTCCCATCCTGCTTTACGATACGACTTATATCTCCTGCGTGGTTTTCTACTGCCCCCCACAGTTCGCCGTCCCTTACCGCCATGGTTTTCACCCCGGCACCCCATATCCAGGCATAAGAAAACGGTTCTATTACCTCGACCAGGGTGTCGTCGGCCATTAGCTTGACAACTGAGCCGCTGCGGGTGCCGATGTGCCATTTTCCGTTGAACATAACCTCGGAAGAGGCGGACCAGCCATCGGTATTATCTGGTTGCACGGTCCCCAGAAAAACGGGGGAGCCGCTGCCGTTGTATTTGTATATGTGACCGTTATACGTCGTAGCTACATACAAAGCCCCGTTGTATTCAAACATCACCAGGGCCATGTCCTCGTCGCCGATAGGCCCGACCTCTTCCGACCACAGGCCCGCCGTCCGGAAAAGCGGCTTTCGGATAAATCCGGTCCCGTATATTACGCCGTTGTAGGGAACCGCCCGGCGCCACCAGCGTGACCCGGAATACTGGTAGCAATCTATCTCCCATGCCGATCCGGTCCAGTGCATCAGTCGACCGTAGGTCGGACCCACGCCGGCATACAGCTCGCCGTTGAGTTCCGCAAAATCATATATTGACGTGGTGCTCGGGTAAGGCTCGGCAACCGAGGTCCAGACCCCGGCGTCGTAGCGAAGCAGGCGTCCGTTGGAATACGTTCCGGCGTACAGCGCACCATTGAACACCACCAGCGTCGATATTTTTCCGCCGCCTGGAATTGCAGAGACATCCATCAACAAACTCCAGCCCCCGGAGGACGTCCACCGATACATATTGCCAAGCGTTGTGATTACCAGGAAATCTCCATCAGCCGTGCCGCCTCCGCCACCGACCGTTATCAGGTTGCTCTTCAAGATCGAGCGCTTCCCCTGCTCTCCGGCATGGTTCTTCACCGTAAGCTGCACATGGAAGGTCGCCTCGTAGTCGTAAACGTGCTGCGGGTTCTGCTCCTCCGACGTGGTGGTGTCCCCGAACTCCCAGAACCACTCAAAGGGCTCTCCTTCCGACGTGTCCGTGAATTGCACCGTCAGCGGGGCAGCACCCTCCGTGACATCCACATCGAAGTCCGGGTCGGGAAACGGCGCCATTGTGACGCCTACGCTGCCGGGGGCCGCGCCCGTCCGTATCAGCTCCAGGGTGCCGGCCGGACGCGACTCACGGGTATTGATCACACCATTGTCGATGATTTCTTCACCGTTGCTGTTCAACGGATTCAGGTTGATCTGAATGTCATTGCTCATTCTGACTCCGGCATCGGTATCGTGATTTCATCGTTCGACAGGATGTCCTGATCCGAATCCTGGTATCCGGTCTTCGTGATCCTGACCGTGTAGGCCTGCCCCGGTGTTACGTTTTCGAGGATCACCTGCCCGCTGGCGTCGGTGTAGCCCTTGTCGGACTCGTCGAGCCAGACATGGGCCCCCTCGATGGGCTGCCCGGAATAGTGGTCCACCACCGTCAGGGTGTAGTCGATGGGCTGGGGACCCGCCTCGGCCACATCGATCGTCACGTAGGCAAAGTCATAGTTCATCGAGCTGCACCACCTCCACGTCGTTCTCCATCAGGGGCGTCGTTCCGGAGATGATGAGCCCGCCGGGGGTTGCGCTCAGCAGGACCTTTCGGCCGGCGGTGATCGGGGTGCTGCCGCCGACGGCAATGGCCAGCCTTCCCTGGTACGACACCCGGTGGCGGCCTTCCCCGAGATAGGCTTCCACCCGGCCGATGGCCGGCTTCCCGCTTTCCGCCAAAAGTGATTTCAGGCTCTGTGACATTGCAGCAGATCCAATCGATAGGTCATCCGGACGCCCTCGATGTTCATCTCCACCCGGTCCACCCAGAAATTCCCAGAGAGCCCGAACACGGGATCCGAGAACGTGCAAGTCATGCCGTCCCGGATCCGGGTGGCCATGGGCAGCTCCACTGACAACTTTTTCATGGTGCTGGACGCCTTCAGCACGCTCACCGCCCGGAACTGCTTCCCGGCCGGATCGGTCAGGTACGGGTCTTCGATCCTGGGAGCCGGATTCTCTCCTGCCCCGAGCTGGAACTTCTTCGGGGTGTCCATCTCCGGATCGGCGAACCCGACGAGGAACTTCCCGGCGATGTTCGTTGATAGGAAATACTTGATGTAGTGGGTCGTGTAGGTCACCTCGTAGATGCCGCTCATGGGGGCGCCCGTGACATTGTGGGTCAGGCGGATCGTCCGTTCTCCCCGGTTCTCGAACCACCCCAGCGAGCTGTTCAGGTCCTGCTCCGCGACCGAAACGATATTATCCACATGGTCGATGATGTGACGCGTCTGTGCCTCGCCGTTCTGGAAGGTCAGCGTCTCGGTATACTCGCCGTAATCCGCGAGGCCGCCGGACACCATCCCGTCGACGGCAAGGCCATCCCGAGGACCCGCAAGGCTCGTGTACGGGCGCACTCCGGCGGTCCACAAATGCTCCGGCCAGAACACTCGGATCTCGGCGCAATCCACACCCACCGTCGGGTTCTCGGTCACCACCTCGATCTCGAGGCCGTCTCCCCGCATATCCTGGGCCGCCACTTCGACGGCGTCGTAATTCTCCCCGGCGACCTCGGCGTAGGACGGGCCGTCCAGGACCGCGTTCAAGGTGTCGAGCTCGAAGTCGGGCG
Source organism: uncultured Desulfococcus sp. (assembly GCA_913060435.1). Lineage (GTDB taxonomy): Bacteria > Desulfobacterota > Desulfobacteria > Desulfobacterales > Desulfococcaceae > Desulfococcus. Next base: position 11,975 of record CAJXSB010000073.1, on the reverse strand, counting down.
TCCCGGAGGGGTAGACCGCCTCTCCCCAGGGCGGGAACATCTGCCCGAACCGGTCGGTCACCACAAAATTGCCGGCGTCGTCCGCCCGGACGACGGCGCCGAAGACATCCGCGACATGCTGCAGCCCCCTGGCCGGGGATCCATAAAAAGAATACCCCGCCGGCAGGTTGAAGGCGCCGATCTCCCAGGTCAGCGTCCTGGAGGTCAGCATGGCCGCGGCAATATCCTGGGCGGCGCTGGCAGCTGAAGCCAGCTCGGAGGAGACCTCCCCGGAGTATTCCTTTTCCTCCACCGCGGACAGGGACCGGCCCCCGAACGAGAACGACCCCTCGGTGCCGCTGCGGTTCTCCAGCAGGAAATAGAGGGTGTCTTCTCCCAGGGTCACGACCAGCCTGGCGGTCCCGGGGGCGTCGTCCGGATCGATGGCGCTCCACAAGGTCCGCTCGGCGCTGTTCACGGTAATCTGGTTGTGTATGGCGCTCCGGTCATAGACGATCCGGCAGGTCTCGTACCGGTCCAGGATGGAGACACCGTCCAGCTTCAAATCAAACGCGAGCATCAGGCCACCTGCCACATGAATTTGAGGACGATGTCCATAAAGAGGTCGTTGTCGCTTTCTTCATCCCGCCGATAGATTGAGACCGGATTGCACTCGATGACCGGCGCCTCTTCGTGCCGCCACTTCACCGTCATGGCCGTGCCGTGAAAATCAAGGGTGAATGCCTGGTCCACGATGTTGACGGTGGCGTAAAGGGCCGCCAGGACGGAGCGGTCCATGCCGCCCCAGTCCGGCCCGCCCTTCAGGTTGACGGGAACGGACTTCCGGAGCCGCTCCCAGCGAACCTGGGCGCCGCCCCGGGTCCAGGCCGTGGCCGCCTCCACCCGGTCGATGGAATAGAGGGGCGGGTCGAGCTGGAGGTCCGGGTTCAGGGTGATGGCATCGAGGGTGATGGTCATCGCATGCCGATCCTTTCCTCTTCATTCACGGCGTCCTTGATCCATTTCAGGACGTCCTGCCTGCCGATGACCGATCCACCCTTGCCTTTGATGCTGAGATCGAGTTTCCCCATGTCCTTCAGGTCCATGCCGCCGGCCAGGGCAAGGGATTCAGCCATGTTGAAATCCATCCCGGCCAGCCGGGGCAGGGCCGTCTGCTCCATGCCCTTCGTGAACCCGGAAAGGTCCAGGTCCATGGCCATCTGCTCCGGGACGGTTTTCGCGAAGTCGAGCACCCGGGCCCCCATCTCTTTCAGCTTCTCGGAGAGCGGCCGGGTGGGGGAGCCGGTGCCCGTGAAGTTGAGGTTGACGTTTTGCGTGCTCATCTTGACCAGGGCCGAGGCATATTCCTTGATGTCGCCCAAGGCCATGGTCCAGAGCAGGGAGGTGTCGCCTCCGAGCTTTTTGACCTGGGCTCTCAGGTCCGCGTACTTGTCGGTGATGCCCAGGAGCTCGGCCGCGTGGGTCAGGTTCTTCCGGCTGATCTCGGCCATGGACATCTCCATGGCCTGGCCCACCGAGAGCACGGTCCGGGAGGTTTCTTCGGAGGCGGCCTTGACGGCCTCGACCGACTGCTGCAGCCCGTACATCTCCTGGGCCTGCTCGGCCACGGCTTCGGTGCCCTCCTGGATGGCCTCGGTGGTCGCCTCGATGGCGGCCTTCACCTCCAGCTCGAGGTTGATCTTGTCGGCCGCGGCGTTCTTGTATTCGGCCGAATCCGTCCCGTAGACGAGGGCGGCCTCCTGGACCGCGGCCTCGGCTATCCGGATCCGCTCCGCATGGAAGGCCTTTTCCGCTGTAAGCTTCTTTTCGAGGGCCGTCCGGTGGGAGATCACCCCCCGCTCCTCCCAATCCTCCAGCATGGCCGTGTACTGCTTCAGCTCGGCCTCCTTGAGCTTAAGGTCGGCGTCGGCGTCCTTCCGGAGCTCTTCGCGGAGCTGGTTGTTGATGTCGAGGCGGACCTTGGCGTACTCCCGCTCCACGGCGAGCTTCTCGCCTGCGATCTTCCGGACCTCCTCCGAGTCTTCGCCGTAAACGTTTTTGGCCTCCTCCATGTAGGCCTTGAGGATGGCGATCCGGTCTTCATAGGCCTGCCGGGTCACCTCCACCTTCTGCGCCTCGGCCTCGGTGTGGTTGATGAGCTCGTAGGCTTCGGACACGTCGATGTCGGCCTGGCGGGCCGCGATGATCTCCTGGAGCTCCCTGCGCTGGTCCTCGAAGGCTGCGATCTGGTCGGCGATCTCCTTCTTGACCGCGCTGGTGACCTGGGCCTCGGCGGAGATTCTTTCCTCGGCCGCGGCTTTTGCCTCCTCCGCCGTTTGTTTTATGGCCTCGGTCTTCTGCGTTTCAGCCGTAACGGTTTCGGCTGCCGCCTGCTTTTCCGTCTTCCCCATGCCGGCAATGGCCCCCTGGGTGATCTGGATCTGGTCCAGGTAGGCCTTCTGGGCCGCAATCTGGGCGTCGATGTGGGCCTTTTCGGCCATGTCGCCGGTGAGGCCGTTCCAGGCGCTCCGGAACTCCAGGAGCTTGAGGGTGGTCCAGGTGAAGGCCTCGTCCAGGTAGGAGAAGAGCAGCTGGGCCACCTGCCGGACCGCGGTGAACCCGTTCAGGAGCTTGCCGATCTCCCAGCCGGCAAAGAAGGCGGCGGCTGCAGCACCCAGGGTGCCGAGGAGCCCGCCCAGGGAGGCCATGGCCACCTTGAGGACGCCGGCATAGGTCGATGCCGCCTGAATATGCTTGATCCATGCCACCCAGGTGCCCATGGCCATGGCGGTTTCGACACCTTTCATGGCCGCTGCCAGGAGACCCATGGCGATGCTGAGGGCCTTGGCGCCGGCAGCCGTCGCGATGAGATAGGGAGCGATGGCGATGAGCTGGTCGATCCAGGGACTGAACAGCTTCACGGTCCGGGCGGCGATCGACCCCATCTTCTCGAACATGATATAGGTCTTCTCGACAGCGGCCTTGACCTTTTCGGCCCATTGCTGGATCTCCCCGGACTGGGAAAGCTCCTCGATCTTTTCCTTGGCCGCGATGATCTTCTCCCTGAAAAACTCCAGGGAGGCGGTCACGGTTTTGCCGATGCCTTCGCCCAGGGCGATCCGCAGGCCTTCCCAGGCCGACTTCAGGGCCCGGATGGCGCCGCCGAGGCCGCTTTCCATCTGGTCCGCCACGTCCCCGGCGATGCCTTCGAGCCCGTCTATCTTCTCCTTCAGCTCGCCCAAGGCGGCGGAGCCCTGGCCCAGCATGGCGGCCATGGCCGGCCCGGCCCGTTTGCCGAAGATGTTGAGGATGACGGCGGACCGGTCGGCAGCATCGGGGATTTCGGCCAGGCCCTTCTGCAGGTCGGCCAGAATCTCCTTCATGGGCCGGATGTTCCCCGAGCTGTCCTTGATCTCTACGCCCAGGCTCTTCAATGCGTTGGCCGAGTCGGCCATGTTGACGCCCAGCTCCTCGGTGTCCACCCCCAGCTTGTCGAACAGCTTGCCCATGTTGGTGGTGGGGGCGATGAGCGTGGCCAGGATGTTCCGCAGGGCGGCCCCGCCCTTCTCCCCCTTGTAGCCGGCGTTGGCCAGGAGACCCAGGGAGGCCGCGGTTTCGTTGAACTCGAGGCCCAGCTCTTTCGCGATGGGGCCCACATAGGAGAAGGCCGTGCCCAGCTCGTCCAGGCTGGTGTTGGAGCTGGTGAAGGTCGCCACCAGGGTATCGTTGACCTGGCCCAGCTCCTCTGCGGTTTTGCCGTAGCCGGTCATGATGTTGGTGACGATGTCTGCGGCCCGTCCCAGGTCCATCCCGGCGGCGGCCGCGAGCTGCAGCGTCCTGGGCAGGGCCGCCATGGATTCGTTGGCGTCGAGGCCGGCCATGGAGAGATACTTCATTCCGGCGGCTGCATCCGATGCCGTGTACCGGGTGGTGGCGCCCATCTCCTTGGCCAGGGCCGTCATCTGCTCGAACTGCTGCCCCACGGCGCCGGAGACCGCCCCCACCTGCCGCATGGTGTCGTCGAAATCGGCAAAGGTGCCGACCACGTCCTTGAGAGCAGTGAAAGCTCCCAGGCTTGCAAGTGCCGTATGCAAGTTCAGGAGCTTGCCTGCGGCGGCTCCAGAAACCTTTTCCAGCCCCTTGACGCCGGCCTGGATCTTGGTGAGGTTCTTGGACGCCAGGTCCTTGAGCTTGATGATGATATCGAGGGTGTTGGATGCCATTACCCGATGTACTCCCGGAATTTCTTCTCATCCATGAACGCCACGCGGATGGCGCAGGCGGTCAGCTTGACGGCCTCCTCCTGGATCCGGACATGCTCGGCCTAGGCGGTTCTCATAGCGCCGAGGCCGTAGTCCCAGACGTCCCGGTGGCCGGCTTCGACGAGGCGGAAAGCAGTTCTCTGAAGTCGCTCGCAAGAGAGCGCTTCAGCTCCTCGCCAATCCCCGCCAACATCTCCTGCGCCCGGAGCGTCCGGGCCAGGTCGAAAAAAGCCTGGTTCACCTCCCGGAACTTTTCGTAGAGCATTTTGATCTGGCTGGGGGCGAAGGCCTTCAGGTCCTCGAGGGCGAGGCCGCAGGAGACCTGGAGGAAGGAATCGGCCTTTCTGCCGAAGGCTGTGAGGGAGTCGTCTGCATCCCCCTCAGACTGCATCAGGTCCAGGATCTCGCCGACGGTGAGCTCCTTCACGGTGATCTCCTTGTCGTTCAAAAAGACGGTGTCGAACCGCCGTTTGCCGTTGGGTGTTTCCATGATTTTCTTTCCTTTTTATTAGTACGCCTCGGTGGCCCGGAAGAAGGGCTCGTTCGGGTGGTTGGTGGCGTCGGCCAGGATGTCCGCGGTCATGGGGATGGGCGTGGCCTCCTCGGAGATGAACCCGGCAGCGCCGCCGATGGTCAGGTCCGACTTCCAGCACTGCACCCGCCACCGGGGGCCGTCGTCCGGATCCCCCACGAAGAGCAGCTCGCCGCTGCAGCTCGAGTTGGCCAGGGCCCGGACGCTGTTGGTCGACTTGGCGGCATGGTCGGCGGAGACATAGCAGGCATTTCCCGCGATGCTCCCGCCGGCCCGCTCCCGGATCATCCCCTCCACGGCGTCGATGTCGTAGTCCGTCCCGAGCACATATCGGACCGTCGGGCTGGCTGCGTCGACCACCACGGCATCCGAGAGGGTCTCGGCGCCGGAGGCGGTCGCGGACCCGGTGCTGGTGCCGCCGGTGACGGTCTCCCCGGCCGCAAACGTTCCCGAAACATCGATGCACTCGATAAAGCCGTTTCCGACCCAGGCGATCTTTGCCGTGGCTGCACTGGTGCCGCCGGTGACGGTCTCGCCCACCTGGAAGGGGCCGCCGGCGACGGTGCCGTGGGCGATCTTCAGGATCGAGATGTCCGACTTGCCCAGGGCGACGAACCGGTTTGCCACGGTGGCCACGGCCTGGGCTTCGATGCTGCCGGCGGACTGGGCCCCGGCCTGGACCCCGTCGCCCAGGAAGGCCAGGTCGAGGTTCTCCGCAGAGTACTCCTCCAGGTCGAAGGCGGCGCTCGCCTTCTTCTCGGTGACCACGGACTTGTCCTTCTGCTTGGTCCCGGAGCGGCTCGAGTAGTGGTCGGTCTTGGAGAGCTCCACGTTGATTTCGAACTTGGGCACGTTGCCCAGGTCCAGGTATCCGGAATCGCCGTCCCGCTGGAAGTAGAGACGGCCCTTCCCGTAGAGGTAGTTGTCGGTGTCGTATGCCAGGGGCATGAGGGCCTCCTAATGTCTGGATGTGATGGTTTCTTCAAAGGTGATCTGGGTGAAGCTGCAGTAGAGCGGGTAGTCATCCCCCCTGCCGGCGTCCCCGGACACGTCGATCTTGTGGGGCCGGCGCAGGGCCAGCAGGGCCGACTCCACCAGGCTCCGGAAGGTCTCGGCCTGGAGGAAGCCGCTGTAGATCTTCCGCTGGGGCACCGCCAGGATCTCCGGCTGGACGATGCCCACCCCGATCTCGACGGACCAGGATCGGGCACGGCTGTGCCGGCCCCGGGTCTCCCGGCAGTCCAGGATCATGATGACCGGGTACTGGTCCTGGTCCGGGGGATTCTCCTCGTCCATGCCGAGGAACACTGTCGGCGCCTTCCCGAAGATGTCTAAACACCAGGCATTGACGGCGAGGTCGTCGGCCAGGGTCTCCTGGACCAGCGACAGCAGTTCATGGGTCTCCATTATCGTTTGCTCCAGTACCGATCCAGGGCCTTCCAGAACTTCTCTTCAAACCGCCCGGGGATCCTGGGCTTTGCCGCCCGGAACACCGGGTCCAGGATCGGCCGTTTGGGGATCTCGATGGTGGTGGTGGACGCCCTGAGCGGGAAATAGGTCTCGCCCGGCGTCTGAACCTTGGGTCGTTTTCTTCGGGTCGCCCCGAAAAACCGGCGCATCTTGTCGGTGACGGTGATCCGCTCGCCGGACTGGACCCGCCGAACAATGCCGACCAGGCCGGGGTCGAAGGTGCCGGGCTTGCCCTTCCGGGATTTTCCGAAGTCGACCTGGACCAGGCTGCCCTCGCCGTCCACCCGGTAGCGGGCGAACTTCCCCAGCCAGTGGACCGGCCCCTTCCGGGAGCGGGGCTTGATCCACTTTGTCCGCTTGCCGGCGGAGTACTTGGCCTTGAACATCCGGGTCATGGGGTGGAGCCCTGGCCAACCGGATCCGCCGCCCTCGACGTAGTCCCGGGTTTCCTGCTGGATCATGTACCCGGTCGATTTGAGGGCAGAGATCCGGGCCCGCTTCATGGTGCCGGGCATGCCGGCCAGGGCCCGGGTCAGCCGGTCGAGCTGGGCTGGATCGAGCTTCAAGTCCATTATTCTTGCTGGGCCTCGCCCGGGATCTCGAACCGGTAGTCGAGCCCCTTTTGCTCGAGGGCCGTGATCAGGGCCTTCAGGAACCCGAGCAGGGAGGCCTGCCCCGAGCCCAGCACGGCCTTGACCTCCTCGGCAATGGGCCGGAACGGATCCAGGTCGAACCCGATCAGCTTTTCCGTGGCGGCGTCGCCGGTCTGGAAGATGATGTCGATCCACTCGCCCCGGGTGACCCTGCCGTCCATCATCGCCTTGGTGAACTCGGCAGCGCAGGCGGTGATGATGCCGATGATCGCAAAGTATTTCATGCTGCTCCCTCCTGTCTGATCCTTCACCGGGCCAGCCGCTTGAGATCCTCGTCGCCCACGCCCATCTTGGCGGCCACCACCAGCATGATCTGCCGGACCGTGGAGACCTCCTCGGTCAGCTCCCGGATGGCGTCCTTCTGCTTCTCCTGGCATTCCCGCCGGCACTTCAGGCAGTCGTACCGGGTGACCGTGTTGGCGCCGAAGGTGCTGTTGAACACCTTCACCGCCACGGCATGGGTCACGGTCTTGAGGACTTCGTAGAGCACCACCGCCGAGAACAGGATCACGGCCGTGGCCAGGTTGATGTCCGGATTCATAAGCGCCTCTATCTCCTGAAGGTGGACCGGACGTCCCGTTCAAAGGCCAGCCGGAAGACCCGGCCGTCGCCTTTGAGCACCCGGACGATGGTGAAGGCGACGCCGCCCCGGACGAACGCGTCCCGGTAGTGCGGGTCAGGCACGTCCGAGGCCTTGACCGTGATCCGGCCGCTGCTGCGGACGCCCGTCCCCATCTCTTCGGGGTTTTCGTCGAAGTCGACGAGGGCCGGGATCTCCACGGGCGTTCCGCCGTCAGCTGGCGTATAGCCGACCATTTCTGCGAACTCGTCGGTGTTGAAGAAGACGTCCAGGTCCTCCTCGAGCTGGTCCTTGAAGGTCATCAGCCGTTCAGCTTGATCTCGACCGCGGGGTCATCCACCCCCGCCGCCTTGAACGCATATCCGGCCAGGGTGTTGTCCGTTGCGGTGGTGGTGAGGGCCCCGCTGCCGGCGGTGCCGCCCACGGGGTCGCCGTCGGCGTCCCAGTAGAGCAGGGCGCCCTGGGTGACGGCGCCGGTCGCCTTGGGGAGCGAGAACACCTCCGCCATGGCCAGGGCGCCGGTCTCGCCGTCTGCGATGCCGGCAACGGCCACCCCCAGCCGGGAGCCCACCAGGACCAGGCCGCCGGCGGGGACGTCCACGCCGGTGCCGTTGGTCCAGTTCATGGTCTTGCCTTCCTGCACGTAGCTCATATTGTCTCCTCATTCAGATCTTCAGGTTTACGCCCCGGGGTTCCTGTAGAGCCCGCGCCAGTCGATGACGGCGGCGCCGAAGCAGATCCGGGCCTTCCACGAGACGCCGTCGATGTTGACGTTCTCGATCTCCATGATCTCCGGCTCCTCCCGCCCGTCCAGGAACGCCACCTCGACGGTGTCGATCTGGCTGTAGGCCGCGGCCAGGTACCATACGCTCTCGCTCGCCGCGTCCAGGACCGGGTCGATGACCGGCTCCACCATGCCCCGGTAAGGGTTGGGGATGTTCGGGTTGGCGTTGTCGCCGGCATCCGTCTGGGTCAGGGTGGCCGAGTTGAGGATCACGTAGGCCTCGTGCTCCAGGGCCGCCGGGAAAAGCCCGTAGACCGGGATGATGTTCATGCTCACCCCGTCCGGGTCCTGCTGGGTCCGGAGGGTCTTCCGGGCGGCCTTCATGGTGGCCGTGGTCGGGGGGCCGACGTCGGCGCCGGCGGCCAGGTTCCGGTGGTCCGCGTGGAACAGGGCCTTCCCGTCCCACATGGCGGCGTTGGCCGTGAGCACCCCGTAGACCGAGGTGTTGACCAGCCGGGAGGAGGCCCCGCCGAACATCCGGGGCACCCGGGTCAGGGCGCTGAGGTCGTCGTTGACGATGGCCTCCCAGGTGACGGAGAACTTCTTGCCGTACTTCTTGATGACGTAGGACTGGCTGAATTCTCCCAGCTGGAAGTCCCTGTACTCGCCCCCTTCGGGGATGAGGTCCAGTTCCGGCGCCCCGGTGAGGGCCACCCGGTTGATGGGTCGGAAGTCGGATGCGTCCGTGGGCCGGGCCCAGCGCCGCCAGGTCACCGGCCAGGTGAGGTAGGCGTCCCGGAGCACCCGCTCCGCCGTGGACATCAGGAGCGTCGGCAGGTGGCCGGTTCCCGTGCCGGGGATAGCCCGGGACGAAAGCGCCTTCCGTGCGATCTCGGTGTTGGTCATGCCGGCGGTGTCGACGCCCTCGTTCCGGAGGCACATCTCGGCCAGGCGGAGCAGGCTTACCCCCCGGAAGGTGGATGCGCCGGCGGCCGGCTTGTCGATCCGCACCCCCGAGCGGAGGGTGAGCCCGTCCACGGCCGCGGCCCGGAACTTGTCGGCGGCGTCCGCCTCGATCCGGAAGGCCCCGGGGCCCACGGCGCCCGGCCGGGAGTTTGCCATCCGCTCGAAGATCTCCTTCCGGGCCGCCTCCTCGGCGAGGCCCCGCCGGATCATGTCGTCCGCGGTCTCGTCCAGGCCGGCCATCTTGCACATCTCCCGGATGGCGTTCCGCCGGGCGGTCTCCGCCTCGGCCCGCTCCCGCTCCTCCTGGACGGCTCTTTCGGCCGCGGCTTTGGCCATCCGCTCGGCGTCCTCTTTGCTCACGGCATCGGGCTGGGTATTCCCGTCGGGCCGGGCCGGGTCCTTCCTCTCTTTTTCCTTGTTCTCTTCTTCCTTCTTCATCCTGCCTCCTTGAAATTCTTCGCTTCTTGCCTTGGCATAGCCGTCCGCCCCGATGGGCGTGGCCGAGAGCTCCTTCAGCTCCCAGCGGGTCACCACCTTGACCGGGCCTTCGTAGGCGTCGCCGCCGATCATCTGCTTCTGCCCTTCCGGCACCCAGAAGGCCTCCAGTACCCGGTAGCCCACGGAGTAGTCCGTGAGGTGGCCGTCCCGAGTCTTGGCCGCGGCGTTCAGGCCGTCCGGGGTGGATGCATAGGAGACGCGGCATTCCACGGCCCGGATCCTGTCCACCTCGGACGAGGTGAAGTCCCGGGCCGATCCCAGCACGTCGGCGACGCTGTGCCGGCTGTGGGCGTCCAGGAGCGGAACCTGGCCGTTCCTGGGGAGGACCATCCCGTCCATCCGGAGGACCTCGTCCACGAAATCGTACTGGTCCCAGTCAAAGACCCGGACCGGCGCCTCCGTGGTGGCGATGGCCCGGACCGAGCGGTTTTCTTCGTCGTATGTGTCGAGCGCCCTCATGGAGAACGCCCGGGTGGTCAGATGCTTCTTCATTCGCTCGCTTTCTTTTGCTCCAGCAGCCCGGCTTCAGCCATCTGCTCCTTCTCGCGCTTGAGCTGCTCAACCGTGTCGTCCCAGTCGAGGCCCCGCTGGGCCGCCAGGCGCCGCCGGGTTGTGATGCCGAGCCGGATGTCGATCTCCGCGGCTTTGGCGTCCTTCAGCGGGTCCACCCAGGTCCAGCCCGGGGCCTGCCAGAAGACCTCGGACCGGTAGGTTTCGGCGTTTTTGGGGTAGGCCGGCAGATCGCCGGCCCAATAGAGGCCCTCCAGGAACCACGCCCATACCGGATCGTTCAGCTTTTCGTTCAGGAAGGCCTGCTGGCCCTGGTACGAGAGCCGCTCCTCCAGGGACGCCGACCGCTCGGCCGAATACGAGGACTCGGTGTAGTCGTTGGCAAAGGCCGCGTAGCTCATGGCGGATCCGGCCGAAAGCCCCTTGAGGGAGGTCCGCACGTAGGGCGAATAGGTCTCCCCGGGCCGCTTGTGTGAGGCGAACTGGATCTCGGTCCCCGTCGGCAGCTTCTGGATCCTGCCGGGCTCGATGTAGTCCGGTGGATCCTCGGGCCCGCCACCGATCCCGCCGATCCCTGCCTCCGGGTACTGGGACTTGAGGAAGATGCCGAAGGCCGCGGCCAGCTTGGCCCCGATCCGCTCGAACCGCTGGTACTCGCTCAGGTCGAAGGCGTCCATGACCAGGGCCGCAAACCAGCTCACCCCCCGGAACTGGGACGCCCGCTCCCGGTGGAAGACGTGGATGACGTCCTCGGCCGGGTAGCATTGGCTCTTGGGAAAGCCCAGCACGTAATCCCCGGGGTGGGAGTCGTAGATGTGATAGGCCGTGGGCCGGCCAGTGGTTTTGTCGTACTCGATGCCCCGGCGGGCGATGTTGCCGTTCGGCAGCACGCCGTCGACCTGGCAATCCAGGAGGTCGCATTCGAGGACCTCGATCTTGAAAGCCGGCCGGTCTTTCTCCCACACCCGGTGGACAATGCACTCGCCGTCAACCCAGAGATGGCAGAGGACCAGGGCCTGCAGGGCGTAATAGGAATCGTGCCCCAGGACGTCCGCGTTCTCGCGTCGGGACCACCGGGCCCAGGCGGTTTCGAGGCGGTCGTTCAGGGTCTTGTGGAGCCGGTCGCCTTTTCGGTTCCGAGCCTGGGGTTTGATCCCCTGGCGGACCACGTTGTTGCAGATCTTCCGGATCGCCCCGCTGATGTAAGGATTATTCCGCGCCAGGTCCCGGCACCGGGAGATGATCAGGGCCTGATCCTTCCGGATCAGGGCGTCCGCGGATTCGTTTTTCGGGCGCCACCTTTGGTTCGGGCCGGTCTTGGCCGCGGCCGTATAGCTCCGGTAATGCTCCCGGGCATGCCGGAAGGCCATGGCCCGGCCTGGAGAAAACAGGCCCAATGATCCGGCGACCAGGGAGGTCCAAGCGTCGTAGGCCTTCATTACCGGGAGCCTCCGAAAATCGCCGTGGCGTGGGAAAGCTGCCCGCTGTTTTTTGCCATCTCGAGCCGGGCCTCGGTCTGGCGGATCATCCGGTCAAGAGTCGCCAGGTCTGCGCGGGTGAGGGTTCGCCCTTCGGCGCCGTAGCTCTGCCCGCCGGTCAGGATCCGGGTGCAGGCGGCTTTGAGTTCGGTGAGTTCCTGGGTGAGTTGTTCGATGGTGGCCATGGATCCCCTCAGGTTTGGGTTTGGGGGGATTGTAGGCTTGGAGCTTGGAAAAAACCAGGCAGAGGGTACTACGTTGGTATTGTACTATATGAGCTTCGGGGCATAATGAAGAACGTGTTCAACTGGTGAAAAAAAGCA
>CAJXSB010000072.1 GCA_913060435.1 uncultured Desulfococcus sp. | reverse complement strand
CTTGTCCCTTCCCAGCACCATGGGGACATGGGCAAAGACCGGCAGTTCGGCCCCGAGCGCCTTGTAGAGCAGGATCTGTTTGGGGGTGTTGCTCACGTGATCGTCACCGCGGATGATGGTGTTGATTCCCATGGTGATGTCGTCCACCACCACGACAAAATTATAGGTCGGCGTGCCGTCGCTCCGGGCGATGACAAAGTCGTCCAGATCCGCGTTCTGAAAGACGATGCTGCCCTTGACCTTGTCCGCGATGACGGTCGTGCCGGTCAGCGGGGCCTTGAAGCGGACCACGGCGTTGCCGCCGCCGGACAGCCCTCTTTCCCTGCAAGTGCCGTCATATTTGGCCTTCCCGCCGGCCGCCAGGCCTTTTTTTCTCATCTCCTCGACCTTTTCAGGCGGGCAGTCACAGTAGTAGGCATTGCCCGAAGCGATCAGTTTTTCAATGTACTCCCGATAGATATCGAAGCGGTCCGATTGGAAATACGGCCCCTCATCCCAGTCGATCCGGAGCCATTCCATCGCCTCGAAGATGGCGTCCACCGATGCCTGGGTGGAGCGCTGCGCATCGGTATCTTCGATTCTGAGGACGAATCTCCCGCCGTTGCGACGGGCATAGAGCCAGTTGAACAGTGCGGTCCGAGCCCCGCCCACGTGAAGGTATCCGGTGGGGCTGGGCGGAAAACGTGTGACAATCTCTGTATTCATAGCACACCTGCTGTGCGCTCCCAATGGGGGCGCTGTAATGACTTAATGCTCGAGATGTAGTATTAGTAATTAGTCATCCCCTGCCTGATCCGCTGCGGCCGCCGCGTCCACAAAACTTCCGAGGCGCTGAAACCTCTCTTTCGATGCAGGCGGGGCCGTCGGTGGCGCCGGCACGGAATCCCTTGATGCATCTATATAATTATCGGATTAATTATCAAAGCATTAGTCAGAAAAATCCCGCCAGCGCCGTTCTCGGAGGATCTCCATAGCATATCGAAAATCATAGCACAAGGGAGAGACCCAAAAAATATGATGAAAATTCTTGACATTCCCATTCTTTTCAATTACTAGAAGCAGGATTCTGGCGAGGCGTTCCAAAAAATGAATAAGGTAATAATTAGAGAAAGTTAGGAGACTACTAATGGCAGTACCCAAGCGAAAAACATCCAAGTCAAAACGGGATAAGCGGCGGACACACGACAAAATCAGCGGCCCGGAGCTGGTGGAATGCCCGGAGTGCGGCGAGGCCAAGCTCCCCCATCATGCCTGTCTCGAATGCGGTGATTACAAGGGCCAGAATGTACTGGACAAAGAAGAGGACTAAACCGAGGGGATCTTAGCCCATGTCTTTAGATAACACCCCGGAAGCCGCCGGTCTGATCGGTCTGGACGAGGAATCCCGACAGATGGTCGTGGAGACTGTTCAGCAGCTCAGGAAGCGGCTTCTGACCAAGGAAAAAATACTGGAGTTCGACAAAGAGGAGACCTTCCCGGAAAAAGAGATCCGGGAGATGCTCGGCCCGGACATCGGTCTGCAGCTCCTTTTTATTCCAGAAGAATACGGCGGCATGGGCGGCGGCGCCCGGGACTGCCATGCGGTCATCAGCGAGATGTGCAAGATCTGCCTGGGCGTCGGCACGGGCTTTTTTGCCGTCCAGCTGGGGGCGGACCCGATCCTGGTCGGCGCCACCCACGAGCAGAAGGAAAAATGGCTCGGCGCCATCGCCGAGGAGGGGGCCCTGGTGGCCTACGCCGTCACCGAACCCAACGCCGGCAGCAACCTCGCCTCCCTTAAAACCAAGGCGGAACCGGTCCTGGACGACAACGGCAGCATCACCGGCTACATCATCAACGGCAACAAGCAGTTCATCTCCACCGGCGGATATGCCGATTTTGTCACCGTGCTTGCCAACACGCCGGAGGGTCCGAGTTTTTTTGTCGTGGAGCGGGGGGCCGACGGCTTCGTGCCGGGCAAGGGTGAGGAGAAGCACGGCATCCGTGCCTCGAACACCTCGCCGCTCTCGTTCACGGACGTCTTCGTGCCCGCGGAGAACCTGATCGGCGGCGTCCTCGGCCAGGGCATGAAGCAGGCCAACATGGTCTTCGGCTACACGCGCCTGATGGTGGCCTCGATGGCCATCGGTGCCGCACGGGCGGCCCTGGAAATCGCCATCCCCTACGCCAAGGAGCGAATACAGTTCGGCTCTCCCCTCTCGGAGAAGCAGGGCTATACCCACAAGTTGATCGTGCCCGACAGCGTTCGCCTCGAGGCGGCGGAAGCCTATGTTGAAGAGACGGCCTTACGGCTCGATTCCGGCGAGGCCGATCTCCAGGTGGAAGGCTCCATCGGAAAGCTGTTCGCCACCGAAGCGGCCAACCATGCAGCGGACAACTGCATGCAGGCCCTGGGCGGCTACGGATACATCTCTGAATACGAGGTCGAGAAGATCCGGCGTGACGTCCGGATCACCAGCATCTACGAAGGTACCAGCGAGATCCAGCAGAGCATTATCAGCACCTTCCGGTGGAAGACGACCCGAAAGACCAAGGGCGCCTACTACGACGGCATCGCCGCCGACATGGCAGCCCTCCATGAGAAGACCGACGACGCCGGCTGCCGGTTCTACGGCATTGCCGCGCGCGTCCTCAACACGCTGGTCGACCGGGTCCACGAGAATCGCCTCACCCGCCAGCAGGCGGTCATGTTCGGACTGGCGGACATGATGACCCATATAGAGGTCGGCGCCGCCATGGCACGGAAGGCGGTCCGACTGGCCGAGGCGGGGGACTCCCGGGCATCGCTCTTCAAGGCGATGTCGAGGATCTTCGCGGCCGAGGTTTCCGAACTGGTAAGCCGGAACAGCCTTCGGGTTCTGAACGGTACCGGCGCCTTTTCACCCGAAGCGGTCGATGAATTCACGGCATCCACCGGAATGGGTGAACTGGCCCGGAGCGGCTGCAACATCATCAAGGATATGGACCGTGTAGCGGATATCCTCTTCGGGAGGTAGACATGTCGGAACAGACCGATCGCGTCATCGTGGTCACCGGCGGGTCCAAGGGCATCGGCCGGGCGGTCTGCGAAGCCTTTGCCGGACCCGGGGCCCGTATTTTCTTTAACTATGCCTCGGACAAGGCGGGCGCAGCGGAAACCGAGCAACGCATCGCCGCAGCCGGCGGCGTGGGCAGCAGCGCACAGGTGGATGTAACGTCCGAAAGCGACGTCAAGGCGTTTCTGGAGGGTGTTATCAAGGATGCCGGACGGCTGGACGTCCTCGTCAACAACGCGGGCGTCACCCGCGACGGATTGATCGTCCGCATGAAGGCATCCGACTGGGATGCGGTCATGGACGTCAACCTGAAAGGAGCCTTCCACGCCTCGAAAATTGCAGCCAAGGCGATGCTCAAGCAGCGGGCCGGAAGAATCATCAATATCTCTTCCGTGGTCGGAGCGTCGGGAAATCCGGGCCAGGCCAATTACGTGGCTGCAAAGGCGGGCCTCATCGGCTTGACCAAGGCCCTGGCCAAAGAGCTGGCCTCGCGGGGCATCACGGTGAACGCGGTGGCGCCCGGCTACATCGAGACCGACATGACGGCGGCGATGACGGAGGCGCAGCGGGGCGCGATGGTGGCCCAGATTCCATTGGGACGAGCGGGAACGTCCCGCGAAATCGCTGCGGCCGTCCGTTTTCTGGCGTCCGAGGAAGCCGCCTACATCACCGGACATGTTCTCCACGTCAACGGCGGCATGTACATGTAACGCCACTGGAAAAAGAATTCCACTGGCCGAATCCAACCAACACAGGAGATAAGGTTATGACCGATATCGATAAAATCCAGGAAAAAGTCAAAAAGATCATTGCAGAGAAACTGAGTGTGGACATTGCTGAAATCGTGCCCGACGCGGCCTTTGTGGACGATCTGGGAGCCGACTCCCTCGATCTGGTGGAGCTGATCATGTCCATGGAAGAAGAGTTCGACATCGAAATTTCGGACGAAGATTCCGAAAAGATGGTCAAGGTTCAGGACGCCTTTGATTACATCGCGAATAATTCCTGATATTCCGTCCGGGTCATCGACGGATGGTGGATCCGTTCACGTTTCAAACGCCGGAGCGCATCCGGCGCTTGAAACATGAACGATGAATATTGCATTTGGAAGGGAGGACCTCTTGAACAGGCGGGTCGTAATTACCGGACTGGGACTGGTGACACCGTTAGGGATCGGTGTGGATGAAACATGGGCGGCATTGTGCGCCGGAAAATCCGGCATCGGCGAAATTACACGTTTCGATGCATCCAACTACGCCACAAAAATCGCCGCTGAAGTGAAAGATTTCAGGGCCGAAGACTTCGTCTCTAAAAAGGAAGCCAAACGCAATCAGCTCTTCATCTCCTACGCCCTGGCGGCATCCCGCATGGCCATGGAGGACGCGGGGCTGCAGCTGGACGAGAAGAAAGGAGACCGCGTCGGCGTCATCACCGGCTGCGGGCTCGGCGGGCTGGCGACCCTCGAAGAGCACACCATGATCATCAACACGCGCGGCCCGAAGCGTGTCAGCCCTTTTTTCATCCCCATGATGATCGGAAACATGGCCGCCGGCATGATCTCCATCCAGTTCGGGGCCAAGGGGCCGAACCTTTCCCTCGCCACCGCCTGCGCCGCCGGAACCCACGCAGTGGGCGAGGCCTACAAGAACATCCAGCGGGGCTTTTCGGATGCGGTGATCACCGGTGGGATGGAATCGGTGATCACGCCGACCTGCATCGCCGGGTTTGGCGCCATGAAGGCCCTCTCTACTCGAAATGACGACCCCACTCGCGCGTCACGCCCGTTCGACAAGGACCGGGACGGTTTTGTGGTGGGGGAAGGCGCGGGGATCCTCATCATCGAGGCCCTTGAGCACGCCCTGGAGAGAGGGGCCAACATCTACGGCGAAATCATCGGCTACGGTATGAGCGGCGACGGCTACCACATGACCTCGCCCCCGCCGGATGCAGAGGGCGCCGTGCGCTGCATGGCGGCCGCCATCGCCGATGCCGGCATCTCCAGCGATCAGATCGACTATATCAACGCCCACGGCACCTCGACACCGCTCAACGACCTGTACGAGACGCGGGCCATCAAAACGGTTTTCCAGGGTGAGGCGGCGTCGGTGCCCGTCAGCTCCACCAAATCCATGACCGGCCACCTCCTGGGGGGCGCCGGGGGCATTGAAACCGTGTTTACGACACTGGCCGCCTACCACGACATCATCCCCCCGACCATCAACTTCGAGAGCGGCGACGAAGAGTGCGATCTCGACTACGTGCCCAATACCGCCCGCAGGACGACCGTCGACATCGCCATGAGCAACTCCTTCGGCTTCGGGGGGACCAACGCCACGGTTATCGTGAAGAAATACCAGCCCTAGCCGCCGCTGCGGGCGGTCGATCCTTACACCGCCCTGACATCACGGCAACAGCGCATCTTTGCCCGGAGCATCCCCAAAAGGGATGCTCTTTTTTTGCGCTCTGGAGGATCAGAGGCCGATGAAATACCGGTGAAACACCGTTTCCGAGGTAAGCTCGGGATGAAAGGTGGTGGCCATCACCCGACGGCGCTGAACAAAGACGGGGTCCGCCTTCGACCGGGCATGTACCACGACACCCGCCCCCAGGGCCGAAATCCGGGGCGCCCGGATGAAGACGCCCGAAAAAGGGCCATGCCGTCCCAGTGCCTCCAGAATCGGCACCTCGATCGGGCGCACCCTGCTGGCGAGCTGGCGCCCGTAGGCATTCCGGATCACCGACATGGGAAGGGCCCTCAGGGATCCGGGCCGGCCGTCCACGGTCTCCGCCAGAAGCACGGCTCCGGCGCAGATCCCCCAGGTCGGCATTCCCCCGGCGATGCGCTCCCTTAGCGGTTCC
This sequence comes from uncultured Desulfococcus sp., assembly GCA_913060435.1. Taxonomy (GTDB): domain Bacteria; phylum Desulfobacterota; class Desulfobacteria; order Desulfobacterales; family Desulfococcaceae; genus Desulfococcus. The sequence continues at coordinate 8,997 of CAJXSB010000072.1, read as the reverse complement.
ATCATGCCGAATTCCAGCAGGAATTTGTCCATGACCGTGCTTTCGCCCCCCGGGATGATCAGCCGCGAGACCTGCTGAAGCCCGTCGGGATCCCGAACGATCCGGTGCGCAATACCCAGGGCGTCGAGGTGGCGGATATGGTCGAGGAAGGCCCCCTGGAGGCCGAGAAGCCCCACCACCACCGGCTATATTCCCCGCCCGGCCATCCGGACATCCAGCTGGGCCATCTCCTGGCCGATCATGGCCGCGCCCAGATTCCTGGAGATGTCGGCGAGCTTTCCGGGGTCTTCCCAGTGGATGACCGCCCGTACAATGGCCGATGCGGTCCTGGCCGGGTTCTCCGATTTGAAGATTCCCGACCCGACAAAGACGCCGTCCATGCCCATGGCCATCATCATCGCGGCGTCCGCCGGGGTGGCGATGCCGCCGGCGGCAAAATTGACCACAGGAAATCGGCGCTGCTCCCGCGTCTTTTCAATCAGGGCCAGGGGCACCCGGTTGTGGGCCGCCGCCGCCTCCCGCCCGTTCTCGTCCATGCCCTTCAGCGCCTCGATCTCTGCGGTAATGGTTCGGATATGACGGACCGCCTCGACCACGTTCCCGGTGCCGGCCTCCCCCTTGGTGCGCAGCATGGCCGCACCTTCGTGGATGCGCCGGAGGCCTTCCCCCATGTTTCGTGCACCGCAGACAAAGGGGACGGCAAAACCGCGCTTGTCCACATGCCGGCTCTCATCCGCCGGTGTCAGCACCTCGCTTTCGTCGATAAAATCGACGCCCAGGGCCTCCAGAATCCGTGACTCCATAAAATGGCCGATCCGGACCTTGGCCATGACCGGGATGGAGACCGCCGCCATGATGGCCTCGATCATGGCCGGATCGCTCATGCGGGCCACCTGGCCGTCTTTCCGGATGTCTGCAGGCACCCGCTCCAGGGCCATGACCGCGCATGCCCCCGCGTCTTCGGCGATCCTGGCCTGCTCCGGCGTCGTGACATCCATGATCACCCCGTTCTTGAACATCTCGGCAAACCCTTTGTTGACTTTTTCCCGATGCACCTCTATTCCTTTCTCATTCTTCGGTCGATAGACCGGGTTGGGAAGATTCGGGCAAGGGCGCAGGACCATTCACGCCGCAGGCCCGCCTGTCGAGCCGCGGGCCGCTCCTGAGAAGCAGCCTCATCGTACATACACAACAAAGTTATCATACAAATGAACTTTGATATAGTACAATTGATATATCGTATTAGGAATGTCAAGACAAAATCAGGGAAAAATGGCGCTCTATAAAGATATCGCTGAAACACTGGCGAGGCGCATCGAGGCGGGACGCTACAAGCCCGGTGAGCGGATACCATCCATCCGCCAGGTCGCCGGGGAATTCGGGTGCAACAAGCTGACGGTCCAGAAAGCCTTCGACCTCCTCAGAAGACGCGGCGTCATCGAGAACGTCGTCGGCAGCGGCTCTTTCGTCCGTTTTCCGCAGAAAATCGCCGGTGGCGGGGATATCTTCGACTTCCGGACCGACTATATCTCCGAGTCCTTCTTCCCATTGCGCACCGCCAAGGAGATTTTTTCAGCCCTTTTTGACCAGGAGCGGACCGGGGCCTTTTCGCCACCGCCGGTAGAGGGCGACCGGGAGCTGATCGAAGCCATCGGTGCGTTCTACCGGCTGCCCACCCGCCGAATGCTCATCGTGTCGGGGGCCCAGCAGGGGCTCGACCTCACGGCCAAGGTCTTCGCCGCCAATATCTCCGATGCGATCCTGTTCGAGGACCCCACCTATCCAGGGGCCATCTCGCTCTTCAAGGCCAGGCATTTCGTCCCCCTCGACGCCGACGGACCGAATCTTCCGGCCCTGGACCGGAAGCTCTCCGCGGCCATCACGCTATTCTACACCATGCCCGCACATCACAATCCCACCGGCATATCCTACAGCCTTCGCAAAAAAGAGGCGCTGGCCCGCCGCGCCGAAAGGTCCGCCTTCTACCTGATCGAGGACGACTATCTCTCGGAGTTTGCCCGGAAGCCGGTTCCCCGGTTCGTCGATATCATCCCCGAAAAGACCATCTACATCAAATCCCTCTCCCAGACCACCGTCTCCGGCGTCCGGCTCGGGGCCATGATCGTGCCCGAAGCGCTTTTCGAGAAATACATTTACACGAAGTACGTATCGGATATCGCCTCCACCGGCCTGCTGCAGAAATTCGCGACCCGATTTATCCGCGAAGGGGGGTATGCGTCCTACATCGCCGAGACGAAAAAACGGGTGAAAGAGCGAAAGTGCCGCCTCATGGGCGTCATTGCGGCCCATCCATTCCTGAGCGTGCCCCATGATCCGCCGGGATACAATCTGTGGATCCGATCACGGCGCCCCGTCACCCTGCCCCAGATTCCCTGGACCCCCGGGACGGAGTTCTCATTCTCACCGGCGTTCCGGAATTTCTTCCGGATTTCGTTCATGCATATGGATGACGATGCATTCGACAGGGCACTCGACTACCTGTCGGATCTCCTGGGGCGGGCATTTTCCGGAAAGGGGCCAGCGGGCGGGGAGAGATGACGCCCGCCGGGAAGCGGTGCTGATTACGGCAGGGGCTCGGTGGTATAGGCGACGTTGGCGTCCGCGGCCGAGTAGCGCGGCATGGCTTTGCCGGCGCGCATCTCTTCCACCCAGTCGGGGTTGAGGAGGGCGGTCTTGGCGCTCAGCGCGATTTCGGCATCCCGGAGGGCGTCCACGGCGCTCGCCCGGTCGTGGATCTGGCCGCAGATGAGGATCGGCAGGGAGGTGGCCTCCCGGGTCAGGCGGGCCATGGTCCGACCCGAATCGAATGCCGGGTCGCTGTACCGGTAGGTCGAGACCGAGAGCGCATCGATGGGCTCCCTGGAGAGCCGCCCGATGATCTCCTGGTATTCGTCCGCATCGGCAAAGAGGGAGATCTGGCTGTCCGCCACCCCCCAGTTGGAGATGCGGAACAGGAGCAGGCGCTCCTCCGGCACCATCGGCCGGACAGCCTGGATCACTTCTCGGGCAAAGCGATACCGCCTCTCCACGGTTCCGCCATAGGCGTCGGTGCGCTGGTTGCTGTAGGCCGACAGGAACTGGCTGATGAGATAGCCGTGGGCCCCGTGGATCTCGACCCCGTCAAACCCCGCGGCCATGGCCCCCCTGGCGGTCTCCACGAACCCGGCGATCACATGCCCGATGTCGAAGCGGCTCATGACTTCGGGAATGGGATATGGCTGGCCCGTCAGCGGGTTGTCCTGCTGCGGCGAAACAGCGCTGGGGGCGATCACCCGGCCGGCCGGGTTGACCGCCGGCCAGGCCATCCGGCCGCAGTGGAAGATCTGCATGATCGACACGGCACCGTGGCGCCGGATATTCTCGACCACCCGGGACCAGACATCGATCTGGCGCTGGGTGGTGATGCGCGCCTGTCCCGGATAGCCCTGGGCGCTCTCGTAGTCGGTCACGATGGCCTCGGTGTAGACGATCCCGGCACCGTTTTTCGCCCGCGTCACCAGGAAATCGAGGACATCCCTGCGGGGGATGCTGTCCCGGACCGAGGACATCCGGGTCATGGGCGCGACGCCCAGGCGGTTCTTCACGGTAAATCGTCCCAACTGAAACGGCGTAAACAATAGATCCTCGACCATATTTCCTCCTCACCACCACGCCGGTCCGCCGGTGCGGACGCGGTGGCCATTGCGTATAAAGGATGGGCCCCAGCTCCCGCCGGCTCACACCCCTTCGACGAGGGTGCCCGACAGGTGATGCCCCAGAACGGCGACCGACTCCATATCCAGAAAGGCCTCTGTCCGACGCTCGAACAGCACCGAACACTGGGCGGGGAACTCCGCATCCCGGTCATTGAAGAGCATCAGCATCGACAGCCGGGGAAGCGGATCGAACTGGACCGCGAGGTCATGGGAGAAGGGCTCTTCCGGCGCCCTGCCCCCCAGCTGCTGCGCAGCGGTCTCGAGACGATCGACAGCGCCCTGGAAATGGCCGGCGATCCTCTTTTCGACCTCGTTGGCGAAAAAGACGACCAGGGGCCCTGCATCCCGGAAGTCCCTGAAAGACGCCCACGGCCCCCTCGCCGGCGCCGCCTCGGGACAGAGCAAAACGTACTTGAACAGGATGATGCAGACGCTGTAGGAGGGTCGAAGCCCGTCCGGCCCCAGGATGCCGGCCGGCGAAACCCGATGCGGCCTTCCAAAAAAGGGGACGAGCAGTGCATCCCCGTCGACGGCGGCCCCCAGCACCACCCCCCGGGCGGGGAGATCCACACCGGCGAGCTGATCCAGATAGTACTGGTAGTTTTCTTCGAATACAGGCGATTTTTCCTTCATGCGTAGCATCTCCGCTGGCAAACCGTTGCAATCTCCATCGACCGCGCGGCCTCTCCGGATGCAGGCGAGCGTCTGGGGTGGGGTATACCGCAAAACCGGAGTGCCTTCAACCCTTGGGTCCCATCACCCGAGCCTGAGGGCCCCGGAAAGAATCTACCCGGAGACGATCTACCCGGAAACAAATTACCCGGAAGGAGATGAAACGATCAGCGAAGCATCCACGGCCTTCGGCCGGCCGTCCACGACGATCAGGGGGTTGATGTCGACCTCGCGAATCTGGGGGAACTGCGCCCCCAGATCCCCCAGGCGAACGAGGAGGTCGGCAAAACGCATCCGATCCAGTGGCGCCGCGCCCCGGAACCCGTCAAGGAGCCGCTGGGATTTGAGCCGCCCGATCAGGTCGAGGGCGTCGGCAGGGCCCAGCGGGGCCACGGCAAAGGCACGGTCGTTGAGGGCCTCGGCCAGGACGCCGCCAATGCCGCACATGACGCACGGTCCGAACTGCGGATCCTGCACCAGCCCGGCAATCAGCTCCAGACCGCCTTCGAGCTGCGGCTGGACCAGGATCCCGCCCGCCGCGCCGACCCGCACGGCCATGCGGCCAAAGGCCTGCACCAGCTGGTCCGTATGATCGATATGGAGCTCCACCAGGCCGGCTTCGGTCTTGTGAACGGCCCCTGGAAGGATCCCCTTCAGTACCACGGGCCATCCAAATGCATCGGCCGCGGCGCAGGCATCTGCGGCGTTGCGGACCCGCACCTCGTCGACCACGGGAATCCCCGCCTGCTTCAGGACGGCCTTGGCCGCCTGTTCGTCCAGGGTGCCGGCGCCGCCGGCGAGAAGATCCTCTGGCAGCGCCGCAGGTTCGCGGTCCGAGGCCGAAACAGCAGCGCCGGCGCTGCGATGCTGCCGGGCACAGGCCAGAAGCGCCCCGAGGCAGTCCACCGCCCGCTGGACTTCGCGAAAGGCCGGCACCCCCAGTGCCAGAGCCTCTTTCTGAAATTCGAAGACCGCATCCCGCTGGCCGGATATCCAGCAGAAAAGCGGCTTTCGGGCCTCGTTGGCCAGGCGCGCCATGGCCGGAAGGTCGGGATCGAGGTCAAATCCGCCCACAAAGCAGTGGGCAAAGACGGCATCGACCCCCGGATCGGCCAGAAGGGCCCGCAGGGTTTCGGCGTATGCCTGGTGGGTGCCGTTGACGAGGATCCCGGGCCAGAGGTCCACAGGATTGGCCGGCGCCATCCAGGACGGGAAGACCGTTTCCAGTCGTCGGATGCTCTCGGGGGAGAGGTGCGCCAGTGCAAGCCCGGCGCCCGCCAGGAAATCGGTTGACACGATGCCGGCCCCCCCGCTGTAGGTCATGACCGCCACCCGGTTTTCCCGGCCGGCCGGGAGATCGGGGCAGGCGGCCAGAACCCGGCAATAGTCCATCATCTGGTAGAAGTCTTGGGCCTCGACCACCCCGGCCTGGCGGAAGGCGCCGTGGGCCACCGCGCCGTCGCCGGCCATGCTCGCCGTATGGCTCATGGCCGCGGCAGCGCCTTCATTCGACGTCCCCCCTTTCAGGACGACGACCGGCTTTCGGGAACCACGGCAGAGGGAGACGAACCTCGGCCCGTCGGTGATCGATTCGAGGTAGAGGCCGACCACCCGGGTATCGGGATCCTCCAGGAGATAGGCCAGAAGATCGCACTCCGCCACATCCATCTTGTTGCCGATGGAACAGACCTTGCCGATGCCCATCACGCCGTGGGACATGAGATCGATGAGAAACGCCCCGGCCAGCATCCCGCTCTGGACCACGAGGGAGACATCGCCGGGGACCATGTCCCCCCAGATGGCGGGGGTCACCGTTGAAAAGACCTGCCGGTTCCGGACGTCCACCAGGCCCATGCAGTTGGGCCCCCAGAGCCGCACCCCGCCATCCCTTGCCGCAGCCGCCGTCTCCTGCTGGAGTGCCGCCCCCGCCGGACCGGTTTCGGAAAAGCCGGCGGATTCCAGCATGGCCCCGGGGATCCCACGGTCCGCGCACGCCCGGATGACCTGGGGCACCTGCTCCGCGCCGACGAAGACCACGGCCAGATCCACGGGATCCGGGACATCCGCCACCGTCGGATAGCACCTGAGCCCGTTGATCTCATCATAGCGCGGGTTGACGGGATAGATCTTCCCGGTAAATCCCTTCTGGAGATTGGCGACGATGATATTGCCGCCCTTTTTCGAATTTGCCGTCGCGCCCACCACTGCGACGCCTCTGGGCCTGAAAAAAAAGTCCATCCACCGTCCCCCTTCCGGATGACTGGGATCTATTCATCATCGACGGGAGCCCCGGCTCCCTCAGGTCATCATCGACGGGAGCCCCGGCTCCCTCGGGTCATCATCGACAGGAGCCCCGGCTCCCTCAGGTCATCATCGACAGGAGCCCCGGCTCCCTCAGGTCATCATCGACGGGAGCCCCGGCTCCCTCGGGTCATCATTGACGGGAGCCCCGGCTCCTCCGGGCAGCGGCCACCATGGATGCGGCCCAGCCCGGCAGCCCCAGGGCATGCACATGGGTGTAGGTGGCAAGCACGTTCTTGTACCGGATTCCGTCTCGTCCGTTGATAAAGCCGGTGCCGCGACGCATGCCGAATACCAGGCTGTCTTCGTCTCCCCGCCATTCGAGAACGCGGGAATAGCGGAATTCATGCCCCCGGATCTCCGCACCGACATCGTAGTATGGATTTTCGGACTCTACCCGGACCATGGTGTAGCCCAGCCCCTGGGGGCGCGCCGACAGGCCGAAGACCACCGGGAGCACACCGGTCATGGCAAACCTCCGACCGTTGACCACCAGGGCCTCGCCCAGGTACATCAGCCCACCGCATTCGGCGTATATCGGCATCCCCGCCTCTGCCCGGGCCTTGAGCCCGGCCATGAAGCCGGCGTTCCGTTCGAGCTGCTCCGCATGGGTCTCGGGAAAGCCGCCGCCGATATAGAGGCCGTCCACCGCCGGGAAATCACCGGTATCGAAGGCGCTGATGAAGACGATATCCGCACCGGCCCGGCGAAGCGCATCGATGTTGTCGGGATAGTAGAACTGGAAGGCCGAATCCCGCAGAATGCCGATGACCGGCCGCGGCCCTCCCTCCGTCGCCTCCTCCGCCGTGGAAGATACCGACAGATCCACCGGAACGGGGTCTTCCGCAGCCGCGGCGGCGATCTGTTCCAGCATTGCCATGTCGAGGTATCGAAGGGCGACTTCGGCGGCGGCATCGACCGAGGTGACGGCCCAGGCATGCTCCGGCGTCGGCACCAGACCCATATGACGCTCCGGAAAATTCTGGGCATCGAGCTTGGGCACCGCCCCCACCACCGGTATGCCGCAGTAGTGCTCGATGTTCTTCCGCAGGTTCTCTTCGTGGCGCTTGCCGGCGATCCGGTTGAGAATAACGCCCTGGATTCGGAGATCCGGGTCGAACTGGCGGCATCCGGACACGACGGCCGCCATGGTCCGCGTCGTTTTGGTGCAGTCGAGACTGATCACCACCGGGGCTTTCAAAAGCTTGGCCACCTCGGCGGAGCTGGTTGACCCCTCGGTGTCGATGCCGTCATAGAGCCCGCGGTTGCCTTCGATCACGGCGATGTCATTGGATTGGGTATGGGAAAAGAACGACCGGAGAACGTCCGATCGATGCATCAGGAAGGTATCGAGATTGTAGCAAGGCCGACCAGCCGCCATCGCCAGCCAGCCTGCGTCAATATAGTCAGGACCTTTTTTAAAAGGTGCAATGGATTTGCCGAGTCTCCGCCAAGCAGCGATCATTCCGATCGACAGTATGGTTTTTCCCGCGCCACCGCGCAAACCGGCGATAAAAATTCTGGGAAAGTCGATAAAAGTTTGGCGCATCAGTGGCGTCTGCGGCAAATTCAAAGAGCGTGCAACAAGTCCGCTCTGACAATCAGCGGTGCTATTCTTCTTCGTGTTCGGCGGCGGCCTGTTTCCCGGTGCCGGGCATGCCGTACATGGTCGTGGATCCGGAGGACCAGTACTCCAGAACGCCGTCCTGAACCAGCTTGTTCACGATTTTCTTGGCTTCCCTGGGTTTCATATCCAGGATCTTGGACAGATCGTTGAAATAGAACTTGCTTTTCGACTTCAATTTTTTCGTCAGCTGTTCAACGATCAATTTTTTGGCTTCCTCGTATTCCATAAATAAACCCCTCAATCCGGATGCGGGGAATGCCTGAGGCATTCCCCGCGTGTTATGTTACAGCGAATTTAGAACTTGAACTGCGTGGACTGACGCCAGGTGTAGTAGGCCGGATCCCGGAAATCATCGATGAGATGATGGGTGAACGGAAGTTCACATGTCTCGAAGAATCTTTCCCATCCGATGCGCTCGGCCCATTCGCCCAGGCGCTCGTATTTTTTGGCGCCGGCGGCATAGGCTTCGATCATCTTCTTGATGGTGTCGGTCATCTGGGGCCAGCGGGGCATCTCGTTGGGCAGGAAGGCCACAACGACCTTGGAGAACTTGGGCTCGCTGATGCGGTTGGAGACCTTGCCGCCGGCCATGAGGACGATGCCGTCGCCTTCCTTGTCCGCCAGCGGGAGGGACGGGCACATGGTGTAGCAGTTGCCGCAGAACATGCACCGAGATCGGAA
>CAJXSB010000071.1 GCA_913060435.1 uncultured Desulfococcus sp. | reverse complement strand
CTCCCTCGTCCGGGTGTTGGCCGCATGGATATATCAAAACTATAGGCGGCGCATGCTTGACTTGCAACCCTTTTTTGCATATTCTGAGCGGCCATGAACGACTACCGGAACGAACAGCTGACCACCCTGAACGCCGTCCTCGCCCACCTGGCCGATATACCCGAAGCGGAGCGGCGAAGGCTTCAGGACCTGGCGACCGACTATCTCGATTTCCGCCGCCGGACCGCGGACTTCCTCCAGAGCCATTTCGGGGGCATCTGCCGGCGGGAGTGCTATGAGAGCCGGCGGAGCGCCTGCTGCTCCAAAGACGGCATCATCACCTTTTTTGCCGATGTCGTCGTGAATGCACTCCTCTCGGATGCCCGGGAGATGGAAGCCCTGATTCAGGTGCTGAAGGCCCCCCATACTGATTTCAAGTGCGTCTATCTCGGCAGACAGGGCTGCCTCTGGCGTCTCAAACCCATCGTCTGTGAAATGTTCCTCTGCGATTCCGCCAAGGCGGAGGCCTTCTCCCGCAGCCCTGGGGCGAAGGAGAAATGGCGGCGCCTGCGCAACGAAAAAAAGGGCTTCACCTGGCCGGACCGGCCGGTCCTGTTCGACGCCCTCGAGCGATACTTCATCGACCGCGGATGCGACTCTCCGCTGATGTACCTCCATCAGAGCCCGGGGCTCCTCCGGATCAAACAACAGGCTGCAGCGAAAGGAAATATTGACCATGAAAGATGACAAGGGGGTCTACTATCTTCCATACCCCCAGAACCCTCGCATTCACATGTATGTCCGGAAGACAGGGCCCGACATCTGCTTCCGGCTCTGGAGCGCCGATGATGCGGACCTGTGGGAACAGCACGGATGGGTCCCTTTTGCGGCGATCGCAGCGGCCGCAAAAATGTACGACCGGAAATCGGGGGGCTTCGACCCCAAATCGGTCTACGACCTGGCTGTCGCCCGGGAACTGCTCCGGGAGGAGGGCTCCGGTTGACCCGGTACGCCGTCGCCCTGATGATTATGGCGGCCGCACTGACGGCGGCGCCGGAGGTCACTCTGGGCGCCGCCGCAGGGGGGCTGACGACGGAAAGCAGCGCCATCGGCCGCCTCATCGGCGGTCAGGATGCGCTTCTGGCAGCCGACCCTGGAGGGAATGCCGTCCTCAGCATACATGCCGATCGGATGCTCGTTCCGGCCTCTACGCTGAAAATTCTGACGGCTCTCGTCGCCCGCCATTATCTCGGGGAGGGGTTTCGATTCAAGACCGAAATTTATCTGGACAGCCGGAAAAATCTGACAGTCAAGGGGTTCGGGGACCCGCTGCTGATCTCCGAAGTCTTCCGGGAGATTGCGCAGAAGACCTCGGATCGGGTTTCGGCCGTCCATGACCTGTTCGTCGATGGATCCTATTTCGAGGAGGTGACCATCCCGGGCGTCTCTGACACCCTGAATCCCTATGATGCGCCGTGCGGGGCCCTGTCGGTCAACTTCAACACCGTCAATTTCCGGCGTTCGGGGAACCGGTACGTCAGCGCGGAAGCCCAGACCCCCATCATCCCCTTCATTCTCGGCCGAATCCAGCAGAGCGGCCTGAGGGCGGAGCGGATCGTCCTCTCGGCGGAAAACGGCGAGGCGACCCTCTACGCCGGGCACCTTTTCCGGCGCTTCCTGGTCAATGCCGGCGTTCGCTGCACCGGCGGCGTGGCGACGGGTGCCGTCCGCTCCGGGCGGGACCGGCTTGTCTACCGCCACATCTCGAAGTTCAGCCTCGACGAGGTCATCGAGCGTCTGCTGATGTATTCCAACAATTTCATGGCCAACCAGCTTCTGATTGCGGCGGGAATCGCCGCTTACGGCCCGCCGGGCACCCTTGACAAGGGCGTTGCGGCGGCAAATGCCTACGTCCGGGACACGCTGAAAAGAAATGATATCCGGATCGCCGAAGGATCCGGCATCTCCCGGCGGAACCGGCTCACGGCTGCATGCATGATGAAGATCCTGGAGGCCTTCGCCCCCCATCACGAGCTGATGCGCCAGGAAGGGGGGGTCTACTACAAAACGGGGAGCCTTTCGGGCGTGAGAACGCGCGCCGGTTATGTCCGGGGCATCGACGGCGAGCTGTCTCCGTTTGTCCTGCTGATGAACACCCCGGGCAAGCATCCCGATGCGGTCATGCCGAAGCTGGCCCGCCTCCTTCGCATTAGATAACGGTTTCGGCGCCGGGGCTGGGGTTCTCGCCCCGGGTTATCGAGGCGTAGGCACTGTGGTTGTGGATCGATTCAAAATTTTCGGCGGAGACGGAAAACCAGGTAATGTTGTTGTCTTCAATCAGCCTGGCCGCAATATCCCGGACCACATCCTCAACGAATTTGGGGTTGTTGTAGCCCCGCTCCGTCACGCACTTTTCATCCACCCGTTTGAGAACCGAATAGACCTCGCACGAAGCGCACGCCTCCACCAGCTCAATCATGTCCTCAATCCAGATAAAGCGCTTGAATCGCGTCCTGAGGCGGACCTCGCCGCGCTGGTTGTGGGCGCCGACGTCGCTGATCTCCTTGGAGCAGGGGCACACCGAAGAGATCGGTACCACCACCTCGGAAACGATGTCGATGCCGTCCGATGAATCGCTCACGCCGATCAGCTTGCAGGAATAGTCGAGAAGCCCTGGAGAACCGCTCACCGGTGCTTTTTTTTCGATAAAATAGGGAAATGAGATCTCGATGTGGGCGGATGCCGCATCCAAGTGTGCCTTCATCTGATCCAGGATATGGGCGAACTTGTCGAGGGATATCTCCGGGCGGATGATATGGAGCAGCTCTACGAAGCGGCTCATATGGGTGCCCTTGTATTTCCCGGGAAGGTCGACATACATGTTGATGTGTGCAACCGTGTGCTGGCGGCCGTTCCGACGGTCCCGCACCGTAATGGGATACCGGAGGTTCTTGATGCCGACCTTGTCGATGGGTATGTTGCGGTCGTCCCGCTGGCTTTGAATGTCTATCATCATCTGTCTATGTGTCGGGAAACGCCTGTGAAGGGCGGAATCGCAGCGCCCGCCGCCCTATTGTAGCAGATAGTCCGGTTTTACGCGGCTCATCGCCCGAAAAATGTTCCCCTTGATTTTTCGGTTCGACCGATAGAGCGTATTCAGCATTCCCTTGATCTCGGCGCGCTTTGATGCGGCGGCGCTGGGGCAGGGATTGATAAATTCCGGAAAAGCCATATCCTTCGCAAACCGCCGGATCATCTCCTCGTCCGAAAACGCCAGCGGTCGAATTACCGTAAATTCTCCTCGGAAAAAAGGCTGCAGCGGCAGCATCGTACTGATTTCGCCGGCATAGCACATGTTCAGGAAAAGGGTCTCGATGATATCATCCTTGTTGTGGCCCAGCGCCAGCTTGCGGCAGCCGAGTTCGTCCGCCACCTCAAAAAGCCGTTTCCGACGCATCCGGGAACAGAGAAAACAAGGGTTTTCGCGGTTGACGTCACTGTGGCTCACCGGGCCGTAATCGGTGCGCTCGATCCGCAGCACATAGCCCATCTTCTCGCAGTAGCGGGCCAGGGGCTCACAAAAACCATCCTCGAAACCGGGGTCGATATAGACGGCGACCAGTTCGTAGTCGATGGGGACGCGGGCAAGGCGGTCCTGCAGGAACCACATCATGGTGAGGCTGTCGGCGCCGCCGGAGAGGCCCACCGCCAGCCGGTCGCCATGGGCAATCATGTCGTAGCGGTGGAGGGCTTTGCCCACGGACCGCTTCAACGCCCTGTAGCTGTGCCCTGCCATCTACTCCCTGTCCGGCTCCTCGAGCGCTTTTCGGATCATCACCTTTCCCGCTGCGATCTCCCGAAGAGAGACGACGATATCCTCATTCTTGGGAGAGCTGACCAGATATTCCGATCCCTCCCGGATCTGACGAACCCGCTTGGCAACCATATGCACCAGTTTGAACCGGTTGGGAACGCGGTTCAGGCAATCTTCAACGGTAATTCGCGCCACTTTCCACCCCCATTTCTGCCTTCCCGTCCTTCGGAAGCCCCGAATCCGGATTAAAGAATCTCAACGACTTCATAGCATCGTTTGCCGCCCGGGGCGTTCAGCGCCACCTCGTCACCCGGAACCCTGCCGAGAATCGCCTGTCCCAGCGGCGAGGTCACCGATATCCGGCCATTGCCGATATCCGATTCATCCGGGCCGACGAGCTGGTAACGGACTTCTTCACCGGTGTCGATATTTTCAAGAACCACCTTGCACCCGAAGACCGCCCGGTCTCTGGAAAGGGATTCGGTGTCAATGATTTCGGCATTGCCCAGCTTAAACCCCAGCTCGCTGATTCGCCCCTCGATAAAGGCCTGTCGGTCCTTGGCGGCTTCGAATTCCGCATTTTCGGAAAGGTCGCCATGGGCCCTGGCCTCCTCGATGGCCTTGATGTTTCTGGGTCGTTCGATCGACTTCAGCGTTTCGAGTTCTTTTTTAAGGGATTCGTACCCTTCTTTGGTGATGGGTATACGTTCCAAATTCAACTCCTGCGTTGTGAATGTTGGATAGACGATTCGAACGCGGACCCGGGCCGCCATTGCTGTGGGCCCATCCGGCCGAAGCCGGCATCCGCACCCGCCTGTCTATCGTTCAGGCGCATGCGCCTGAAGCGATGAGTAATGAAAAGACGGCATTGCCGTCAGGGTTTACCATATCTCTAAAAAATATTTAGGTTTTAAGGTGTCAAGCGACACTTAAAACCTAATCTGGCTGGATTCGATGTGACAAAGCGATGGCCCGGCGCCGTGGTCTGCAGCCACCCTGCCAGCGCCCGGCCCAAGCGTCACCAGCGGTGGCAGGTCACTTCAAATACCCCAGGAGAGAGGTTCCCGACCGAACCTTGTCGCCGACCTGCACATGGGGCACGGCATCCTCCGGCAGATAGACGTCCAGCCTGGAACCGAAACAGATCATGCCGAACCGCTGCCCTCTCTGCACCACATCTCCGGTCTTCAGATGACAGATGATCCGCCGGGCAATCAGGCCGGCAATCTGAACGAAGCAGATCCTGGCGCCCTGGCTGGTTTCCAGGACGACGGCGTTGCGCTCGTTCTCTTCAGAGGCCTTGTCCATATTGGCGGAAAAGTATTTTCCGGGATGGTAGATGACGTCCGCGACCTTTCCGGCAAAGGGCACACGGTTGACATGCACATTGAAGACCGTCATGAAAACGCTGATCTTGAGCGCAGGCCCTTCCGTGTAAGGGTTTTCGGCGACGGTATCCACGAGGACCACCTTTCCGTCGGCCGGGGATACCACGCCCTGCGCCGCATTGGGGATGACCCGGTCGGGGTCCCTGAAAAAGCCGCAGATGCAGAAGGTTATAAATAAGCCGAACATTGCGGGTGCAACCATCCCCAGAAGCGCAAAAACAGCAGTAGCAAAAGCGGCGGCGAAAATGAACGGATATCCGGCTTTTGCTACTGGAAACGCTGTCTGTCCCGGGGGGTCGGACCAGACAAATTCTTTCATCGATAGAACCTTTTTTAGAGAACCTTTTTTAGAGGAACCTTCCTTTGGAAGGATCCTTCTAAGAAAGCCTTTTTGAGCACCATTACAGCGCTATTTTCAGCCTTTTGGCGGCATGCGGTTTTGTGTTGCTGGCTCTGGTACGATCTATTGTGTATATTAAAACATCATGCAATGTCAATAAAAACGATCCGCTTCAAGAGGTGCGCCCCTTCTGCATCCCGAGGCTGAGCTCGGCATCCGATTTCCGGAGATACCGGGGAATCAGGCCATCTACGGCGTCGAGGGCCCCCCGACGCATCTGGATGAGTGCCAATTGCGCCACCGAAGCGGCCTGAATATCATGCTGCGCGTCCGAAGGCAGCTGCGCCATCCGCCCCAGGCGGCTTTCGATCATGCTGCCGTAGGCACGGACGCCGTCCCCCACGAAGATGCACGGCTCAGCAATCTCCGCCAGAAGATCGCCGGGCCGCAGGACACTCTCCGGCGGCATCCCGCCGTCGTCGGGAAGCCGGCCGTCGGTGCACCGGAAGGTGGCGCTGTAGACCTCTTTCTTGCCGGCATCCAGCATGGCGCAGACCAGCGAACCGGTCCACGCCAAAGGCAGCGCCAGTGCCGACAGGCTGGAAATGCCGACGACCGGCCTGTCGGCGGCCAGCGCGAGGCCTTTGACGGTGCTCATACCGATGCGGAGCCCCGTAAAGCTGCCCGGCCCGCGGGTCACCCCGAAGGCCTCGATGTCGGCGAGGGATACGCCGGCGATCTCCAGGACCATATCGACCAGGCGCATCAGGTGCCGCGAGTGGGTTTCCCGCCGTCGAAGGGTCACCTCGCCCAGGATCCGGTCCCCGTCCGCCACCGCAGCACTGCAGCTTTTGGCGCAGGTGTCGACGGCAAGCAGCTTCATCCGGAGGCGCCCGGCTTCCCGGCGGCGCCCGCCGGCTGCGACCTCTTCCGCCGCCGCCCACCGGACTTTTTCTTCTTGGGGGGAGATGCCGCCAGGGCGATGGGCAGCACCTCGTCTATGTGGCGGACCGTAACAAACTTGATCCTCCGCTTGATGTTGGCCGGGATTTCGGAGAGGTCCTTTTTGTTCTTCTCCGGCAGAAGCACCGTCCGGATGCCCCCCCGGAGGGCGCCGAGGGCTTTCTCCTTGAGGCCGCCGATGGGCAGCACCCGGCCGCGCAGGGTGATCTCGCCGGTCATGGCCACATTTTTATCCACCGGTCGGCCGGTCATGACCGATATCAATGCCGTTGCCATGGCGATCCCTGCAGACGGCCCGTCTTTTGGGATGGCCCCGGCCGGCACGTGGATGTGGATGTCCTGGTTTTCAAAAAAGCTGTCGTCGACCCCGAACCGGTCCAGATTGGCACGGGCATAGGTGACGGCAGCCCGCGCGGATTCCTGCATGATGTCGCCGATCTGGCCGGTAATGAGCAGGTCGCCTTTGCCGCTGAACAGGGAGACTTCAATGTAGAGCACATCCCCGCCGACCTCGGTCCACGCCAGGCCCGTCGACAGACCGACCTGGCTCTCATCCTGGTCCATTTCCGGGTAGAACTGGGGAACCCCGAGGTATTTCTGGAGATTGGCCCGCGTAATCTTGAAGGGTCCCTTCTCCCCCTCGGCAATCTTTCGGGCCACCTTCCTGCAGATGCTTCCGATCTCGCGCTCCAGGTTCCGCACCCCGGCCTCCGAAGTGTACTCATTGATGATCTGGAGCATTGCCATCTCCCCGATGGAGAGATGCTTGGGTTTGATGCCGTTTTCAGTGATCTGGCGGGGCAGCAGATGCTTCGTGGCGATGTTCAGCTTCTCCTCTTCGGTGTAGCCCGAGAGGCGTATCACCTCCATCCGGTCGAGCAGGGCCGAGGGGATCGTGTCCGTCATGTTGGCGGTGAGGATGAACATCACCTTGGAGAGATCGAACGAGAGGTTGAGGTAATGATCGCTGAAGCTGGCGTTCTGCTCCGGATCGAGGGCCTCCAGCAGCGCCGACGACGGATCACCCCGGAAGTCAGAGCCGAGTTTGTCGATCTCGTCCATCATGAAGACCGGGTTCCGGCTGCCGCACTGCTTCAGCCCCTGGATGATGCGTCCGGGCAGCGCTCCAATATAGGTGCGGCGATGGCCGCGGATCTCCGCTTCGTCCCGCACGCCGCCCAGGGAGATGCGAAAGAATTTCCGCCGCATGGCCTTGGCGATGGCCCGCCCCAGCGACGTCTTCCCCACCCCGGGGGGGCCCACGAAACAGAGGATCGGCCCCTTGGTCTCGGGGTTGAGCTTGCGGACGCTCAGGTATTCAAGGATCCGGTCCTTGACCTTTTCCAGGCCGAAATGATCCTTGTTGAGGACCTTCTTCGCACCGGTGATGTCGAAATGGTCCTTGGTCATTTTCTGCCAGGGAATTTCGGTAAGCCAGTCGAGGTATGTCCGGACGATGGACGCCTCGGCGGCATCGGGGTGCATCTGCTCCAGACGCCGCAGCTGCTTGTCCGCCTCCTCCTTTGCCTCCTTGCCCATGCGGGCCTTTTTGATCCGCCGCTTATACTCCTCGATCTCCATGGCCTTTTCATCCAGCTCGCCGAGCTCGCGGTGGATGGCCCGCATCTGTTCGCGGAGGTAGTAGTCCCGCTGGCTTTTGGAGATCTCATCCTTGACATCCGACTGGATTTTGGCCTGCATGGCGGAGAGGTCCACCTCCCGCGAGAGGAGCTCATTGACCTTTTTGAGGCGTTCCATGGGGTCGGTGATCTCGAGGATCATCTGGGATTCATGAATCTTCAGCTTCAGGTTGGAGGCAACCAGATCGGCCAGTTTGCCTGGATCCTCGATGCTGTCGAGAATGGCCCCGACATCGCTGCTCATCTCCCCCCGGAGGCTCATGATCTTTTCAGAGTACTCCCGGACATTCCGCTTGAGGGCCTCGACGGCGATGTCGTCTTCGGTCATGGGAAGGTCATCGATGAGGCTGATCCGTACCTGATACCAGGAGCGCTTGCCGGTGTACTCCTGCACCTGCGCCTTGGCAACGCCCTGAACCAGGGCCTTGAGGCGGCCGTCGGGAAGCTTGAGCATACGGAGTACGCGACCCACCGTACCGATGCGGAAGATTTCATCCGGCTTCGGGTTTTCGATGCCGGGGTCCTGCTGCGTCGCGAGCATCAAATAGCCGTCATTCGCGACGGCCTCTTCCACCGCCCGGACCGATTTTTTCCGCCCTACGAAAAGGGGCAGAAGCATGTCCGTAAAGATGACGACGTCCCGGATCGGCATCAGGGGCAGCGACTCCGGTATATCGATATCCTCCTCTTCTTCCTCTATAATACTGATCAGATCATCCTTGTCCGATTCTGCCATTTGCTCTCCTGTTTCCCGCTATTATCTTTCATCGCCGCCTGCTGTGGACGGCGGCGACGGTCAGCCATGATTAAAAACGTAGGCTTTAAAGTAACGCAGATTTTCTGTTTGACAACATCATCCTTGATTTTTACGAAAAAATAGACCATTGATGCAGACATGCTATCGATTCCGCCGCTTTTGGTCTATACCGTCGTCTTCCTTCTGGGCCTCTGCATCGGGAGCTTTCTGAACGTCTGCGTCTTCCGGATACCGCTCGGCAGGTCCATCGTTCATCCGCCGTCCGCATGCCCGGGGTGCGGCGCCCGGATCCGTTCCTACGACAATATTCCGATTTTCAGCTATCTTCTGCTCCGGGGGCGCTGCCGGCGCTGCGGCACGGGCATCTCCCCCCGGTATCCGGCCGTCGAGCTTTTATCCGGGCTGACGGCGGCGGCCGTTTACGCCGCCTATGGGCCGACGCCTGCCGCCCTCGCCTATTTCGCATTCATCTCCACGCTGTGGGTTGTCTCCCTCATCGACCTCGACCACCGGATCATCCCCGACCGGATCTCCCTGCCGGGCATCCCTGTCTTCTTTCTGGCGTCCCTGGCCGTTCCCGCGATGAGCCTCAAGGCGTCCCTGCTGGGCATTTTGGTCGGGGGAGGCAGCCTCTACCTCGTCGCCTGGGCCTACAGCGTCATCAAGAAAACCGAGGGAATGGGGGGCGGCGACATCAAGCTCCTGGCCATGATCGGCGCGATGATCGGGTGGAAGGGCGTCCTCTTCACCCTCTTCGCCAGCTCGGCTCTGGGAACCTTCGTGGGCGTCGGGATCATGCTGGCCACCGGCAGGGGCATGAAGCTCGCGGTGCCCTTCGGCCCATTCCTTTCCGCAGGAGCAGTCCTTTATATCCTTTTTGGGGAGCACCTGATCGGCTGGTACCTCAACTTCCTGCCGCCGGCAGGGTAAGGGGAGCCCGTGAGACTGGCCGTCATCGCAGACATCCATGGAAATCTCGAGGCCTTCCGGGCAGTGCTGGCGGATATTGACGGCGCGGACATCGACCAGATCATCTCCCTCGGCGATAATATCGGCTACGGCGCTGAATCCGAAGCGGTCATGGCCCTGATCCGGGAGCGCGGCATCCCCTCGATCCTCGGCAACCATGAGCTGGTGGTGAAGTCGCCCCGGTTCTACCGATGGTTCAATCCCAAAGTGCGCAAAACCCTCCAGTCGACCTTCGCCGGGCTGTCGGAGCGCACGGTCGCCGACATCCGCCGCATGGCGCCTTACCGGGTCGCATGGGGCTGCCGCTTCGTCCACGGCTTCCCGCCCAAGTCCGTGGTCCTCTACCTCTACCAGATGTCGGAAAAGAATATCTGCCGTGCCTTTGCGCGCATTGACGAGGCGCGCTGCTTCATCGGCCATACCCACGACCTCGCCTTGATCCGGATCTTGGATGAGACGCTGGCGCACCTCCCCTTCTCGCAGGGGGTCTGCCCCCTGGCGCCCGAAGGGCGGTATCTGATCAACGTCGGGTCGGTCGGGCAACCGAGAGACGGCGACAACCGGGCCAAATATGTCATCTGGGATGAATCGGAGTCATCGATCGAGGTGCGGTATGTTCCCTACGATTTCGAGGCGGCGGCGGCGAAAATCCTTTCAGCGGGATACCCGGAATACTTTGCCGCCCGACTTCGGTAGGTGCTCATCCATAGGCCAGCTCAAAGGCATTCCTGACAATCTCCCACTGGATATCCCCGACGCCCCTGGAGATGATGGCGACCACGTCGAAACGGGCGCGGCGGCCGAGCTGTCCGGTCTCTTTCAGGTACCACAGGGCGGCCTTGGAGAGCTTTCGCTGCTTGGCGCGGTTCACGGCGTACTTGGGGTGCCCGTAGAGGCCCCCGTCCCGGCGGCTCTTGACCTCTACGAAAACGAGGGTCTCCCCGTCCCGGGCGACGATGTCGATCTCTCCCACTTTTGTCCGGTAGTTCCGCGCGAGGATCCGATAACCGGAACGCCGGAGGATGTCCGCCGCCAGGGCTTCGCCGGCGAGACCGAACCGCTGGGGCCTATTCAACATATTCACGCACCCCTTTGAAGGTTCGGCGATGAATCGGACATGGCCCGTAGTCCTTTACGGCCTGGCGGTGGGCGCGGGTGGGGTAGCCCTTGTGGCGGGAGAATCCATACTGGGGATACTGCCGATGGTATTCCGCCATGAGCCGGTCCCGCGTGACCTTGGCGATAATGGAGGCGGCGGCGATGGAAATGCTGCGGGCATCCCCCTTGACGATGGGCGCCTGAGGCAGCTCCACGGGGATGGGGAGGTTGCCGTCGATGAGCAGGTAGTCCGGCGCCGGATCCAGGGCCTCTACGGCAATCACCATGGCGCGGATGGCGGCCTGGAGGATATTGATGCGGTCGATCTCGCCGGCATCCACAATGCCGACGCCGACGGCGGCGGCATGACGGCGGATCTCCACGTAGAGGCGCTCCCGCTTGCGGGGCGTCAACTTCTTGGAGTCGTTGATCTCGGTCAGATACGCCGGAGCCGATGCCTCCTCCGACGGTTCGCTGCCCAGGATCACGGCGGCGGAAACAACGGGGCCGGCCAGGGGACCCCGGCCGGCCTCATCCACGCCCGCGACCGACGAATAACCACTCCGTATCGCGGCGGTTTCAAATGACCACATGGCGCGCGGCGGATCAGTTGATCCGCTTCTCTTTGATTCGGGCGGCCTTGCCGCGAAGTTTGCGGAGATAGTAGATTTTGGAGCGGCGCACCCGCCCTTTGGTGACGACCTCGATCCTGTCGATGATGGGGGAGTGGAGGGGGAAGATGCGCTCGACCCCGACGCCGTAGGAAACTTTTCTCACGGTGAAAGTGGCATTGGCCATGCCCTTGTGGCGGCCGATGACCACCCCCTGAAAGACCTGGATGCGCTCCTTCTCGCCCTCTTTAATCTTGACATGCACCTTGACCGTGTCGCCGGGAATGAAATCCGGCACGTCGAGGCGCATCATCTCTTTTTCCATTTTTTCCAATACTTTCATAATTCCCTCTGTTCAAGCCTATCGGTATGTTGATGGTTTTCACCCGATCCGCCCAGCAGGCGGTCCACGATGATGGACGCTGCGGACCTGACGGACAGGTGATTGTAATCCGTTCCCCCGGTAATCGGGTCGAGCCGGTAGTCGGCCGCCTGGACAAACTCCTGAGAAAGGCCCCAGGCCGTGCCGAAATTGAGCACATACGCGCCTCCCTGGTGCAGCATGCCACGAAATCGACCGTAGCTGAGGCATCCCGGCGCCCGCCTGGCGGAGGTCACCACCATTCGGGGGGTTCCCCTGCCTGCGGCAGCAATCTCCCGGATCATCTCATCGCAGGTCTTTCGGACCCGGACGATGGACAGCGCGTCCCCGCGGGAGGGGTTGTAGCCGGCCCCGCCGCCCGAAACCCAGTGAGAGAGGATCCGCCGGGCCAGATTCCGCTGGTCATCCAGGGGCGTAATCACGTAAAAGGCCGCCACCCCGTAAGTTCGGGCCAGCCTGGCAATATCGTGCAGATCCAGGTTTGTCACGGCCGCGGCGACGACATCGCCGTTTTTATTCACGACCGGGTAATGGACCAGCGCCAGATACAGGTTGGGTTTCAATAATTCTCTCAATGTCAGCGCACCACGACCGCAGGATATCGACCTCATCGGGTGCAAAATGCCGGCGCGCCAGCAGGTCCGGCCGTTTGAGAAACGTCCGGATCAGGGACGTTTCGGTTCGCCACCGAGCGATCGCCTGGTGGTTGCCCGAAAGCAGCACCTCGGGCACCGCCTCCCCTTCGAACTCCCGGGGCCGCGTGTAATGGGCGTGCTCAAGCAGCCCCGCCGAAAACGAGTCCTTCTCGGCGGAGTCTTCGCCCCCCAGGACGCCCGGCAGGAGACGCGTCACCGCATCCATCACGATCATGGCCGGCAGCTCGCCGCCGGTCAGGACATAGTCGCCGACGGAGATCTCGTCGTCGATATACCGGCTGAAAACCCTCTCGTCCACCCCCTCGTACCGGCCGCAGACAAAAATAATCCCTTCCTCGCCGGCCAGTTCATGGGCCATGGGCTGGCTGAACCGCCGTCCCTGGGGCGTCATGAGCACGGTCCTGGAAGAAGGGGCGCTCTTCTTGGCCGTCCGGATGGCCTCGGCCAGCGGCTCGGGCTTCATCACCATGCCCGCGCCGCCGCCGAAGGGTGCGTCGTCCACCGTGCGGTGCACGTCCGGGCTGCCGTCCGCCTTGAAGGCCGCGTAGTCGCGCAGGTCGTGGACGTGGGTCTCGACCAGCTCGGCCTGACGGGCCTTGCCCAGCAGCGACACGTCGAGCACCCCGAAGAATTCGGGGAAGATCGTGACGACGTCGATGCGCATCCTCATCCGGAGGTCTCCCCCGTCGCCTCCGGCTCCTCGCCGGCGAGCAGGCCGTACGGCGGCGTCAGCACCACGCGGCCGCCCTCGACGTCGACCTCGGGCACGAACTCCTCGACGAACGGGATCATCGCGCGGTGGCCGCCGGGCTGCTTCACCACGAGCAGGTCCTGGGCGGGCATGGTGAGCAGGTCGGCGACCTCGCCGATCGCGCTGCCGTCGGGCCGCACGGCCGCGAGGCCGACCAGCTGGTGGACGTACCAGGCGTCCTCCTCGTCGGACTCGGCACCGTCGAGCGTGAGCTCGACGCCGCGCGCCGCCTCGGCCTGCTCGCGCGTGGTGATCTCGGCGAAGCGCACGTACCAGCGGCCGGCCTGCACGCGCACGCCGGTGATGGTGAGCGGCCCGGACGATGCGGGCTCGGTCTCGAAGCGCTCGCCCGGGACCAGCCGGTCCTCCGGGATGTCCGTGCGGACCTCGACGGTCACCTCGCCCTTCAGCCCATGGGCGCGGCCGATCCGCGCGACGGTCAGTCTCATGACACCAGCGTACGGGGGCCGTGACGCGGAACCGCCCGCGCGCTAGCGTGGGGCCACGTAGACCCGCTGAGGAGACCGCCATGGAGCCCGTCCGCCGCCCCGCCGAGCTGCTGTTCGTCGTGGTCCTCACCTGGATCGTCGCGATCGCGGACCTGGTCGCCGGAGCCGCCATCCTGTGGCTGAGCATGGACATGGGCGCCTTCGGGGCGGACGTCACGCAGTCCGACCTGCGCGCGTACGGGATCCTGCTGCTCGCGATGGGCCTGCTCACGGTCGCGCTCGCGCTGGGCCTCGCGGCGGGATCGCAGATCTCCCGCGCGCTGATCTCGGTGCTGATGCTCGCTCGCATCGCGGCCGCGGTGCTCGCGTACGTCCACGTGGGCGACGCCGCGCAGTGGCAGGCGCTGGCGCAGGGCGTCGCGGCGCTGGTGATCCTGCTGATCCTGTGGACGCCGCGCTCGCACCACTACTTCCGGCTCGTCCGAGCCTGAGGACCCGAGGGAGGAGTTCCCGTGTCAGTCCCGTCGATGGGCCAACGGCCCGGCACCGTCACGTTCGTCGCGTTCCTCACCTGGCTGGTCGCGATCCTCGATCTGCTCGCCGGCGGCGTGCTGCTGTGGGCCTCGTACAACCTCGACGGCGTCGACACGACGCTCTCCGAGGGCGACCTGCGCCTGTACGGCCTTGTCACCCTGGCGTTCGGGCTGCTCACCGCGGCCGTCGCCTCGGGCCTCAACCGGGGCTCGCAGCTCGCGCGCGTCATCGTCATCGCCGTGATGGCGCTGCGCCTGGTGGTCGGCGGCCTCGTGCTGATCTCGCTGGGAGACCTCGCCTCGTGGCCCGCGATCATCGACCTGGCGATCTCGCTCGTGGTGATCCTGATCCTCACCACCCGCCGGGCTTCCGCCTTCTTCCGCGGCTTCCGTGGCTGAGGCACCGCATCGTCCCTCCGCACCCGGACAGCAGAACGGGCCCTCCCCCGAGGGGAAGGGCCCGTTCGTGTCGCGTGAGCGCGGCGCTAGGCGACGTCCACGATGTTGACGCGGACGTCGTCGCGCGAGATGGCCTCGACGACCGTGCGGATCGCCGTCGCGGTGCGGCCGCGGCGGCCGATCACGCGGGGCAGGTCGTCGGGGTGCACCACCACGTTGATGGTGGTGCCTCGACGCCCGGAGCGCTCCGTCACGCGGACGTCATCCGGGTTGCGGACGATGCTGCGCACCAGG
>CAJXSB010000070.1 GCA_913060435.1 uncultured Desulfococcus sp. | reverse complement strand
AAACCTTTCCCTTCATCAGACCGTTGTCCGGCTCAAGAACGACCTGAAATTTATTGAAGATGTGGCCCGACGGGATCTGGGTCTGGTCAAGGAGAACGAATGGATACTGAAACCCGAAAAGCAGACCGAAAGCAGAGCAGAACATGAGTGACGGCAGCCCTGACACCAGGATACTGTGCATCGGCGCGGGCTACGTCGGCGGACCGACCATGGCGGTGATCGCGGCCAAATGCCCGGACGTCAAGGTGACCGTGGTCGACATCAATCCGGAGCGTATCGCCCGATGGAATTCGGACCGGCTGCCCATCTACGAGCCGGGGCTGGATGGGGTCGTGCGGGAGGCCAGAGGTCGCAACCTCTTTTTCAGCACCGACATCGAAGCGGGCATCCGTGAGGCGGACATCATCTTCGTCAGCGTCAACACGCCGACAAAGACCTTCGGCACCGGCGCCGGAATGGCGGCGGATCTGCAGTACTGGGAAAAAACCGCCCGGCAGATCCGGGAATGCGCGGACACCCCCAAGGTCATCGTGGAAAAGAGCACGCTGCCCGTCAAAACGGCCCAAGCCATGAAGCGGATCTTCGACGCGGGCGATCATGAAAACCGTTTCACGGTCCTCTCCAACCCCGAGTTCCTCGCCGAAGGCACCGCCGTGAACGACCTGGAAAACCCCGACCGCGTCCTGATCGGATCGGACGAGACCTCCGCCGGGATCCACGCTCGGGACCGGCTCGTCGACATCTATGCCAGGTGGGTGCCCAGGGACCGCATCCTGACCACCAATATCTGGAGCAGCGAACTTTCCAAGCTGGTCTCCAACGCTTTCCTCGCCCAGCGGATTTCATCCGTCAACGCCATATCGGCGCTCTGCGAAAAGACCGACGCCGATATCACCGAGGTCACCCGGGCGGTAGGGATGGACAGCCGCCTGGGAAACAGATTCCTGAATGCCAGCGTCGGATTCGGGGGCTCCTGCTTCAAAAAAGACATCCTGAACCTGGTTTACCTGTGCCGATTTTACGGCCTGAATGAGGTGGCGGACTATTGGGAGGGCGTGGTGCACATCAACAACTACCAGAAGGAACGCTTTGTCGTCAACATGCTCGGCCAAATGTTCCACACCCTCAGCGGCAAGCGGATCTGCCTGTTCGGATTCGCCTTCAAGGCCCACACGGGGGACACCCGGGAGAGCCCCGGAATTTTCATCGCAAAGCGACTGATCGAGGAGCAGGCGGAGCTTATCGTCACGGACCCCCAGGCACTGGAGAGCGCCCGGCGGGACCTGGCGGACGCCGAAGGGCGGGTTCAGTACACCGAAGATCCATATACGGCGGCGGCGGGCGCCGAAGCCATCGCTCTGATCACGGAGTGGCCCGAGTACGCCTCCCTCGACTACGAAAGGATCTTCCAGTCCATGGTCCACCCGTCCTTCATCTTTGACGGCAGAAACCTCCTGGACCATCGCCGGCTCCATGAGATCGGCTTCAATGTCTTTCCCATTGGCATGCCGGCCCTGACGCATTTTCATGAAGAGCACGACATGCGGGCCTGACGCCGTGGCGGCGGGGCCTCCCCGCCGTCAGGCCATATCCATTTTCAGCTCGAGCTCTCGGATCTCTTCGGTGATCCGCCGCCTCTCCTCATCCGAGAGCCCCTCCCTCAGGAGCTGCCGCCGAAGCGAGAGCAGCAGCATCTCTTCACGATACTCCGTACAGGTGTACTTCATCCGACTATCCTGCGACTAATTTCGTTACCGTTCCTGGACTTCCGGCGCCCGGGTGCTCTCCTGTCGCCGGCCCGCCTTCCCCGGGCCCAGGAATCATCCACGCGCCGGCACCCCCGATATATCCAATGGCGGGCCGTAACGTCAAGGGTTTCAGAGAACGCCGGACCATTGTCCGTTGTCATCGCAGCAGAAGCGTGATAAATGAATATCTTCAACGGAGACGTCCGGCGACGGACACCATCAAGAGCAATCAAGGTTCAACCGTTATGAATGCAACCTACCGAAACCCGCTGGTAACCGTCGACATCATTATCGAAATGGATAAAAAGCCCCCTCAGGGACCCATTACCGGCGGTCCCGGCGGCATTATCCTCATACGGCGAAAGAACCCCCCGTACGGCTGGGCACTGCCGGGGGGCTTCGTCGACTACGGCGAGTCCCTCGAGTCCGCCGCCGTGCGCGAGGCCATGGAAGAGACCGCCCTCGACGTGGCGCTTATCGAGCAGTTCCATACCTATTCCGCGCCCGACCGTGACCCCCGGCATCACACGGTTACCACCGTCTTCATCGCCCGCGCCGGCGGCACGCCCCAGGCCAGGGACGACGCCAGAGACATCGGCATCTTTCCGCCGAACGCCCTGCCCGATGAAATCGCCTTTGACCACGCGCACATCATCGAAGACTATGCGAGCTACCGCTCCGGCGGGGGGCGTCCCGGCATGCACCCGGCATGCAAATGACGAATGGGATATCCGGATAGCAGAAGGTCTCGCGGGAGGCAGCACCATGAAAAAAAACCCGGCAGCTAAGGATGGCATGGACGGCATTCATCGGCCGTTCGAAAATCTACAGGACCTCCTCGGCGGACGCCCCCTGGAATGCCGCACCGCTTCAACGCGTCCATCCCCCCCATGCAGCAGGGGGACCCGCCAAAACGATGCGGAGCTTTTTGCGGATGCCATGGCGGATGTCACCCCCATCCACGGGGCCAGAAGGCATGCTGCGTCCGACCGACGGCCTGCCCGGCGGCCCGCCCCGAATAAAAACGGCGACATGCGGGCCATCGAACAGTTGAGGCGCCTGGTGGAGCATGGACATGGTTTTGAGGTCTCCCTCACATCGGAGTATATGGAGGGCCGGGGATACAACGTCAGCAGGGAGGTCACCCGGCGGCTCTACAACGGCGATTTTTCCATCCAGGACCATATCGATCTGCACGGCCTTACGGCTGCGGAGGCGCGGGAGGTTTTTTTCTCTTTCATGAATGCCGCCATCGCCAGGGGAAGGCATGCGGTGCTCATCGTCCACGGCCGGGGGCTTAGCTCACCGGCGAAGCCGGTTCTCAAGCAAAAAGTCTTTTCATGGCTGACCCGCAGCGCCCTGCGAAAGTGGGTGATCGCCTTCACCAGCGCCCGCCCCTGCGACGGCGGCGCCGGTGCCACCTACGTGCTCCTCCGGCACCGGCCGGTCACCAAGCGGCATCGAAAAGGCGCCCGGAGAAGGCCTGCATGACGACGACGGAACGGGAAGCAGCAAGCGCCACCCGCGCCCTGGATGATATGGCTCCGGAGGTCCAGCGGGCATGAGCGCCACTGTCACGGGCGTGCTGGCATCGGGATTTCTGCTGGGGCTCAGCGCAGGCATCTCCCCGGGGCCGCTGCTGACGCTGGTGATCACCGAAACCCTTCGCTACAGCCCCCGGGAGGGCATCAAAATCGCGGTTTCGCCCCTGGTGACCGACGCACCGATCGTTGCGATGACGGCCTTCGGGCTGTCGCAGCTCCCGGAGAATACCCCGGTTTTCGGCATCATCTATCTCCTG
Source organism: uncultured Desulfococcus sp. (assembly GCA_913060435.1). Taxonomy (GTDB): domain Bacteria; phylum Desulfobacterota; class Desulfobacteria; order Desulfobacterales; family Desulfococcaceae; genus Desulfococcus. The sequence goes on along the minus strand of CAJXSB010000070.1, from coordinate 11,614 downwards.
GGGGGAGTCTTCATCGCCTATCTCGGAATCGACAGCCTGCGGTTCAGGGGGGCGGAGCTTTTGTCGACAGAGACGGCAGCGCCCCGTTCCCTTCGAAAGGGTATCATCGCCAACTTCCTCAACCCCAGCCCCTACCTATTCTGGCTCTCCATCGGCGGCCCCCTGACGGTGGCGGCATGGCGCAATTCACCGATCGCCGCCGCCGCGTTCCTCTTCGTCTTCTACCTGCTACTAGTGGGCGCCAAGGTCGCCGTCGCAGTGGCGGTGGGAAGGTCCCGGACCTTTCTCCGGAGCCGCCAGTATATCGGCGTGATCCGCTGCCTTGGGCTGGCCCTCCTGGTCTTTGCGGGGGTGTTCTTCCGGAATGCCGGCATCTATTTAGATTTTTTCTGAGAACTCAACTCGAGATTCGTTCATGCGATGGATATGAAGTGTCCTCCGGCGGATGAAACGCGAAAGTTGCGACAAAAAGCGTCATCCGCTAGCCGCGCCGCAGCCGCTCTCCGATGGACCGAAATCCCGAAAAGGTCTCTTCCTGGACGGCGGTTTTGATAAAGAGGCTCAGCTCCCCAATGGTCACGGCGCGGCTCTGGTATGCCGTATCCGTTACCGTTACCTCCCCTTCCTTTACGGCGTAGTTCAGAAGCGCCAATGCATACCAGCGGGCCGCCTGGGAGCGGTCCAGGAAAAGGACGTATCCGTGGAGCGACCGGAAATGGTCCAGCATCTCGTTGGTCGATGCCCAGTGCGGCGGCGCCGGGATTTCACACCGGGCATCCCGGATGTAGAATGCCGCACCGGAGGCGTTTTTTTCCAGGAAATCGATGCCGCGCTTCAGGCTGGCCCGAACCGAAGGATTGTTGCGCTCCACATCGACGATAAAGACCGCTTCGGTTGTGGTGTCATTCCCCTCTACGATAGTGCACTGAAGATCGATGAACCGGTCCTGCGGGGAGTGAAGGGAGGTGGCCGTAAAGCCGCTGGAATCCGGCCGCTGGCTCAAATAGAGCTCCAGGGCCCGCCGCAGGCGGCTCCGGTCCGGCGTGTACCGGTCAAAATCGGCCTCGATCGACTGCCGAAGCCCGTCAAACGCCTTCTGGAGCTGCTCCAGGGCGGTGGCGGCGCTCGGGGCCGCCTTTTCGGGGTAGAGGATGCTTCTCAGGCGCTGGTTGGCGATCATGATCACCTGTCGGGGGCTGTGAAGGCGGGTCTTGAAGGTATCGGCCAGCGCCTTTCGGTCGAAGGGAAACAAGTCGTTTGTCTCATTCGGTCCGAGAACGCTTTCAAGCCGGCCGCGGATAATCTCCAGGGCCTGGTCGGCGCTGCTGCCCTTCAGGGTAAACTCATTGGTTTCGAGCCGGGTGATGATCTGCTGATTGAGGCGGTTTCGAAACTTCTCCTCCCACTGGGCGCCCCGGACAAAGACGATGGGAAGAATGGCCTTGGCGGAGTCGACCAGAAACTCGATCATCTTCCCGAGAGAACGGACCTTTTCATCGGTGTCATAATTTTCCAGACGGTCAAAGCAGACCACCAGCGGCTGCCCGTATCGGGTCAGCAGCACGCCCAGGCACCCCAGCATGCTTCTGGCCTGCTGCTCCATCATGGCAGGGGTCTCCTCTGCAGGGGCATGGATGCCGAGAAGGGCGGCATCCGCGGGGTCGATGGACATGCCCTTCAGCCATTCGATGGCAGCGCTCCGTTTGATGCGGTCCGGATACTGGAAAAGGACCTTCAGAAAAGCCTTGGGGATATCCGGGAACCGGTCATGGACAAAATCGATGAAGTCCCGCTGTCCCGGCTGCCTGGGATGGTCCGGACCGTCTTCTTCCGCCGCCAGAAAGGCCACGGCCGTCTTGAACAGGCGGCTGATGTCCTCCAGAAGCGGCCGGGGCCGCCGCCTTCTCCTGGCAACGCGCTTCAGGCCGTCCCGGAAGTCCACCAGGAGCCTCTCCTTCCGGGTCGCCGGTTCGACCGCCCCGGGCATCGGGCGCCCGGCGAGGTCCGCCAGGATCTTGTTGACGATCGTGTCCATCTGGGTGGCTTCCCCATCGCCGCCCATGGGGTAGCAGAGGCTGATGATCACCTCTCTCAGGAGATATCGATAGGTCTGGTCGGCATCTTCGATGGGCTGCATGTACGCGAACGAAAATGGGTTTTCCCTGGATTGCCGGTAGCGCAGGATGCGGCTGATGAGATGCGTCTTCCCACTGCCGGTTTCGCCGAAAACCATCCCGGCGCAGGGGAGGTCCGGGGTCCGTATCTTCTGCTCGATGAGCTGAACAAGGCCCTGGAAGGCCGTCTCGTTGATGGTGGCGACGTCTGGGTAGCGGTTTTTCGTGGGATCTCCAACACTCGAAGATACAAAAGGGTTTTCGATCCTCAGCCTCTCGAGAATCTCCGAACTATTTCTCATGGTCTTCTCCCCACCAGCTCAGGGTGATGTACAGCATTCCGTTTTCATCCACAAAGGAGTTTCGGATGTCATGCTCCGAGAGCCCCGACGGATCCCCGCCGTGCAGCTCAACCACATAGTCCGCCATCAGCGACCGGAGCATGGAATCGAAGATCTCGTCCGGCCACCCGAGGGATTCCCGTATGCGATGAATCCGGACGAAGCCTCGGCCCTTTCCAATGCGGTCGTAGGCCTCCTTGAAAAGGGCTTTTCGGTCCGGTGCCGGGTCGTCCGGATCGACGGGCCAAAGCGTCGCCCGGTGGGCCTGATCCAGGACACACCGAAGACGACCGCCTTCCACCAGCCGATTCACGCCGTCGATGCATTCCCGCTTCAGCATCGGCACCCGGCCGGCCAGGGCTCTGGAGGAGACGCCGGGATGTTGCTTTATTTTCGCAAAAATGATATCCTCCAGCGTATGGTTGATGCCGATGTAGACAGCCCTCGGCCCCCGATACACCCGCAAGCGATCTCCGATATCTGCTTTCAGCATGTCGAGCAATTGGACATTTCGTAATTTCTGCCGGCGCACCCCCAGCCGTCGAAAACACTCCGAAGGAAGGCGCTTCTTGATCTGATTCACCGTCAGATACGGTTTTTCCGCCCGCGACAGGATTTCGATGATCATGCGTGCCATGTCGGGCCGGGATGAATCGTCGTTCTGAATCTGGTTGTGCATCTTGGATGCCCCATGTTCATGCCAGGAATTGTCTCAAAAGGGTGCCGGAAAACGGGAATCCGGCGGTGAACCGTGGATGATATCTAACAATTTCAAGATAAAATGTAAAGCGCTGGTGTGGCCGTGCGGCAACGTTAACATGAAAACAACATTTGCGCATAATTATCAATCATGCTAAGGATCAGGCATTCCAAAACGATGATCAAGGCGGGTTTTGAGCACAAAAAAAGGGGAGCAGCCATTCGGTGCTGCTCCCCTGAATTTCAGTGGTACGCCCGGCAGGATTCGAACCTGCGACCTACGGATTAGAAGTCCGTTGCTCTATCCAGCTGAGCTACGGGCGCTCGAAAAAATGAAACTGGCCTATAGCACATGAAGACCAATATGTCCATAAAAAACCGAATACACCGGCGTTGGCTTAACACTCTTTAATCCCTTGAAATATTTATACCATGTGGTGTATAATAATGTTTTACGCAAGATCTTCAATCGAAAAGATGGATATACAGGCAAAACATGACAAAATCACAGAATGAGAATATAAAAAAGACCTCGGGTGCCCGCAATGCAGCGGCAGCTGAGAAAAAAACCAAAAAGAAGAGCGGGGTCAAAGGCGGTGCCGACAAATCCCTCGTCAAATTTGACCCGCTTCAACGCTATCTTTCGGAAGTGAGTCGCTACAAGCTGCTGACCCGGGACGAAGAGCGGGAGCTTGCCATCAAGGTCCGCGAGTACGGGGACCGAGATGCGGCCTACAGCCTGGTAACCTCCAACCTGAGGCTGGTGGTCAAGATCGCCCTGGAGTTTCAGCGGGTCTGGATGCAGAACCTCCTCGACCTGATACAGGAGGGCAACATCGGACTGATGCAGGCCGTCAAGAAATTCGATCCCTACAAGAACGTGAAGTTCTCCTATTACGCCTCCTTCTGGATCAAGGCCTACATCCTGAAGTTCATCATGGACAACTGGCGGCTGGTGAAGATCGGGACAACCCAGGGGCAGCGGAAGCTTTTCTTCAAACTGAAAAAAGAGAAGCAGAAGCTCATCGACCAGGGCTTCGATCCAAAGCCCAAGCTGCTTTCCCAGCGTCTGGGCGTCTCGGAACGGGAAATCATCGACATGGACCAGCGGCTTGACGGATGGGACGTCTCTCTGGACGCCCCCCTCAAGGATGACTCGGATACGGAGCGGATCGATTTTCTCAGCACTACCGCAGAATCGGCGGAAGACAAGGTCGCCAAGAAGGAGATGGATGTTCTCCTCCACAACAAGATCGACGAGTTCAAAAAGAAACTGACGCCCAGGGAGCTTGAGATATTCGATTCCAGGATCTTTTCAGACAACCCGGTAACGCTGCAGGAGATCGGGGACCGCTACAGCATTTCCAGGGAGCGCGTCCGGCAGGTGGAAAAAAATGTCGTGAAAAAGATGCGGGAATTTTTCAAAAAGGAGATCGTCGATTTCGATGCATACCGGGAGGGGGAGGGCGCACCATAGCCCATCCCGCGTCGCAGATCCGCAAATGTCCCCCGGTTCCGCGGTTGTCCGGCCTCTTTCGGCGGCGCCTTGCGTGCGGCACGCGTTTCCGCACCACCACTCGTGGTGCATGGATGGAGGGCCGGCATCGGTGCGCATGCACCCGGCGGCCGAAACGTATTTTCTGAACTTATTGGTGAGCGCACCAGAAATAAATCTATGAAAACGATCCATACAAAGCTGCTCACTGCCGTGCTCTTCTGCATCCTCTGCTTGTCGGCCGGCGCCGGATGCACGCATGGCAGAACGTCCGAAGCACCGCGGGCACCCGGTGCGCCGGATTTCCTGACGGACATGCCGCAGGAGCTGGCCAGGCCGGATTGGGAGACGCCCTACCAGAACGGCGAGCGGTACTATTATTTCCTTGAATCTCAGATGATGCGGAAACAGGGAAATCCGGACAAGGCGATCGAATACCTTGAAAAAGCCCGAGCCCTCGACCCGGAGTCCCTTTATATCCGGAGGGAGCTGGCCGATCTTCTTCTCCGGCAGCGGAAGGCGGACAGGGCGCTGGAGGTGGTCCAGGGGATGCTCGCGGACAACCCGGACAATATCGCTCTCATGGTCCTCTACGGCAAACTGCTCCAGGGGCTGAAGCGCGAGAGCGAGGCTGCGGCGATCTACGAGAGCGTCCTGGAAAAAGATGCCTCCCAGAAAGAGATCTATCTTCGGTTGGGAAGCATCTATATGGAGCAGGAGGACCAATCGAACGCGTTTCGGATCTATCAGCGCCTGGTGGCCGACTTTCCCGATTCATACGTCGGACATTTTTTCCTGGGCAAAATCTACGCAGATCAGGGGAAGCTGCGCCAGGCCGAAGCGGCATTCAAGCGGACCCTGGCACTGGAGCCGGACCTGGAGGAGCCTCGCTTCGAGCTGATCGAAATCTACCGCCGGCAGGGGCAAAATCATGAGGTCATCGCCGCCTACAAGGAGATGCTCGATCCGGATCCCGACAACATCCGGGCCGCCCTCGGGCTGGGGTATTTCTACCACAGCATCGGCCGAAAAACCGCGGCCGCCGATATACTGACCCGACTGGGAAAAGAAAGTGCGGATCAGCAGGAGATCATCCGGGGCCTGATTCAGTTCTATGTCGAGCAGAAGCGCTTTGAGGAGACGGCCGCCATCGTTGAGGGCATGCTGAAAGGGAAGCCGGACAGCTCGGACCTCCATTACATCGCCGGCATCGCCTACGACGGGCTGAAGGAGGAGGAGAAAATGATGCACCACCTCCGGCAGGTCGCCCCGGGGTCGGTCTTCTATCCAAATGCCGTCGCGAGCATCGCTTTTTTCCATCAGGAAAAAGGGGAGAGGGACACAGCCATCCGGTTCCTCGAAGGGGTCAACCGAAAGGTGCCGGGAAATCCGGATTTTATCCTGTACCTGGCCACCTTATATGAAGATGCCGAGGAGTATGGCCAAGCGGAAAAGACCCTCCAGAATGGCGTTCAACAGGTGCCGGACAACCCGGCGCTCCATTTCCGCCTTGGCGTGGTCTACGACAAATGGGGGCGAAAAGAGGATTCCATCGCGATGATGAAAAAGGCCATCCAGCTCGACCCCCAGAACGCCAATGCCCTCAATTACCTTGGATATACCTATGCCGATCTCGGTAAAAACCTCGATGAGGCGGAAGCGCTCATTCGGGAGGCGCTGAAATACAAGCCGGAGGATGGCTACATCATCGACAGTCTGGGTTGGGTCTATTTTCAGCGGGGCGATTATGAGGCCGCCCTGAAATACCTGGTTCAGGCAGCAGAACTCGTCCCGGAGGATCCGATCATTCTGGAGCATGCGGGGGATGCTTATTTCAAGCTGAATGACCTGAAAAATGCCTTGAAATATTATGAACGGTCGCTTTCCAAAAGAGATGAAGACGACCAGGAGAGCATCCGGAACAAAATCCGCGAAGTCAAAGCGGCGGAGCCTTCTTTACAATGAGCCCCCGTGCTGGCGCCATGAACACCGTTGCAGCGTCGGTTGCGCTGATCCTGCTGGCCGGCTGCAGCATCCTGAAGCCGGCCCCTCCGCCGGATACCCCTGACGACGCCCGGCGCCTGATCGCCAGTATTACCAGACAAAATAATGAGCTGGATCGTTTCAAGGGAATGGGAACGGCCTACATGAGCCGGCGAGACGGCGGCCGGCAGACCGCAAGAGTGGCCTGGATCGCCGACACCCCCGACAAGCTTCGCCTTTCCGTCCTCGATATCGCCGGGCTTCCACTGGCGACCATGGCCGCCGACGGCGAACATTTTTTCATGGCAGCGCATGCACCGAAGAAAAAATATTTCAAAACCCGTGCTGCGAATCCAAGCCTGAAAAAGATGATTGATGTCGACGTTCGGGCACGGGAGATCATCGCCGTTCTCGGCGGGCGGGTGCCGATGCGCGAATGGGACCACGCCAGGGTCGAGGCCGATGCCGGAACCGGAGACCCGGTGCTCGTCCTGAACAGCCGGCGGGGGAGGGTGGTGGAAAGGATCCACCTGAGCGGCGACTTGAAGACCGTCCGTTCGGTGGAGATGTTCGACGCCTCAGGCCGCCGTATGTATACATGGACATTTTCCAGGCTTCAGGAGCTGGAAGGCGGCTTCTCCGTGCCCTTTGATATTGACATATCGGACGGCGAAGCCCACCTTCGGCTGAAGATCCGTCGGTTCTGGCCCGACGCCGCGGCCGCACCGTCCACCTTCAGCCTTTCTGAATCGGAAATTTGAACCCGAAACTTTCTTTTGCAACGGATGCAAGCCTCGGAAAACTTTGCAAATGGCTCCGCATACTCGGGTTTGACGCACGCTACGAACGAGATGTTTCCCGGGAGAAGCGGATGGCCTGGGACAGGGAAGGGCGATGGCTGCTCACCCGAATCACCGCATTGAAAGATCGACCATCCGTCGGAAGGATTCTCTTCATCCACCCCGACGATCCCTTCGAACAGCTGCAGCAGGTCGTGAATGCCATGGCCATTTCCGCCGACGATATTCGCCCCTTTACCCGATGCATCCGCTGCAACCGCCCCCTGTCGGAAATCGAGAAGTCCTCCGCCGCCGACCGGATGCCCGATTATGTCTGGGAAAGGGCGGAACGGGTCTATGCGTGCCCCGGATGCGGTCGGATCTACTGGCGCGGCACCCACAGCCGGCATGTCCGGGACCGAATCCGGCAGATCTTCGGGGAGCGTTCCCCCAACGGCAATTCACGCCGCCAATCTGCAATGGAAACGCCGGCAGATGATTGACCTGAAGGGGATGCAGACGGCTTTCAATCAGCGGGAGGCACGCATCCTGTCGCCTCTGGCGGCACTCAGCAGCGGGGGCCGGCGCAGGAAGTGCGAAGAAAAAGCCGACCTCGGCTACCGTCAAGCCTATTCCCTCGATGTCGACCGGGTGCTCCACTCCCTGGCCTATACCCGGTATATCGACAAAACCCAGGTCTTCTATCTCGTTGAAAACGACCACATCACCCACCGGGTGCTCCACGTGCAGCTGGTGTCCAAGATCAGCAGGACCATCGGCCGCTTCCTCGGGCTCAACGAAGACTTGATCGAGGCCATCGCCCTCGCCCATGACATCGGCCATGTGCCTTTCGGCCATGAAGGGGAAAATTTCCTTTCGAGGCTCTGCCGGTCCCATGGTATCGGTCATTTCTGCCACAATGTACAGAGTGTTCAATTTCTGGATAAGGTGGAGCGGAAGGGGCGGGGGTGGAACCTTTGTCTGCAGACCCTGGACGGCATTTTATGCCACGACGGCGAGATCCACGATCAGCAGATCCATCCGGACAGGGGCAAGACCTTCGAAACCCTGGAGGCGGAAATGGCCCGGAAAACGTTCGACCCCGCCACACCGCTGACCCCGATGACCCTGGAGGGATGCGTGGTCCGGTTTTCCGACACCGTCGGCTACATCGGACGGGACATCGAAGATGCCATCCGTCTCGGCCTGATCCGGCGCAAGGACCTGCCGCGCAAGAGTGTTGCGGTGCTTGGCGATACCAACGGACAGATCGTCTACGCCCTGGTCACCGACATCATCGAATCGAGCATCGACACCGCGTCGATCACCTTCAGCGACGAGGTTTCAGGGGCGCTGAAGCGGCTGAAGGCATTTAATTACGAGCGCATTTATCTGAACCCGGTCATCAAGAAGCATTCCGCCACCCTGGGCAGGCTGTTCGAGATCCTGTTCGAAAGATATCTGGATGACCTGCGGAAGGGAGACGAAAGCTCCGTGATATTCACGCGCTTCCTTCCGGACATGTCGGATGCCTACTGCCGGTCCCATACCCCCGAGGAGATGGTGAGAGACTTCATTGCCGGCATGACGGACAATTATTTTCTGAAACAGTGCCCGAAATCACTGCGGCCCAGATCCTTCAAGCTGCCCCCTGATTCGGAAAGCCAATAAAAAATAGAGGTAGACGTATCACCCGACGACCATCAAAGCGAGGTATAATCTGTGGAGACTTATCCCATCCCAATGGTGCCCGGCCCGGTACAGGTGCCGGAAGAGATCCTTCAGGCCTATCAGAAGAATTACGGCGCTCCGGGGCTCGAAGAAGAATTCCTGGCCCTTTACCATGACACCGAACAGCATCTGCAGCAGATTCTGGGAACCCAAAACCGGGTGGTGATCCAGACCGGGGAGGGGATGCTCGCCCTGTGGACCGCCCTCCGGAGCTGCCTGTCGCCCGGAGACCGGGTGCTCTCCATCGCCACCGGTGTCTTCGGATACGGCATTGCCGGGATGGCCGAGTCCATCGGCGCCGAGGTAAACACCATCGGCCTCGAGTACGACGAAACCCTGGCGGATCTCTCCGCTGTCGCGGACGCCGTCGAATCCTTTCGCCCGAAAATGATTACGGTGGTCCACTGCGAAACGCCGTCGGGAACCCTCAATCCTCTGGAGGGGCTGGGGAGGCTGAAGCATGATGCAGGCGTTCCCCTGCTCTATGCGGATGTGGTCTCCAGCGCCGGGGGCGTCCCGGTTGCGGTCGATGCATGGCATGTGGACCTCGCCCTGGGCGGCTCCCAGAAATGTCTCTCGGCGCCGCCGTGCATGGCGTTTTTATCGGTGAGCGATCGGGCCTGGTCGGAGATAGCGCGCACCGGCTATGTTGGATACGACGCCCTGGCGCCATTTCGGAATCTCGAAGCGGCCGGGCGTTTTCCCTACACCCCATACTGGCACGGCATGTCCGCACTCAACACCGCCGCAAAAAGGCTGACCGCCCCGGGACTTGAGGAGAGCTTTCGCCGGCACGCGGAAGCAGCGGAGCACTGCCGGAAAGAGATGGCGGGGATGGGTCTCGCACTTTTCCCCGCACCCGAAGCCGTGCCATCGCCCACGGTCACCGCGGCATGGGTGCCCGAACCCATCGGCTGGACCGAGTTCGACGCCCGGCTCCGCCGGAGGGGCCTCGTGGTGGGGGGCAGTCATGGGAAGCTGGCCAGGCGCGTCTTCCGGATCGGTCACATGGGCAGCCAGGCGGACATGGACCTCCTGGGCAAGGCCCTGTCGATCCTGGCGGAGGTCGGCGGGAGCGCCGCCGCGTAATTCGCCATGCCCGAACCCCGGATCTACAGGGATGCCATTGATTCCCGGCGCCGGGCCTTTTTCAAGGTCACGGTAAAAGAGACGGACCTCTTCGTCCACGCCGGGAAGAACCTCGAAGCCGCGGCCCTGGAGCTGGTTCTGAAGTATCGCGCCCAGATCGAGGAGTATATCCGGCAGTCGCCGGATTTTGCGGACGCCCTCTCGCCCCTTCCGGCAGACCGGCCGGCGCCTGCCATCATCCGGGACATGCTTTCGGCGGGCCGCAGGGCCGGCGTCGGCCCCATGGCGGCGGTGGCGGGCGCCCTGGCAGAACATGTCGGCCGGGAGCTGCTGGCCCATTCCAGGGAGGTTATCGTGGAAAACGGCGGGGACGTCTTCATCAAGACGGACACGCCCTTAACCATTGCCGTCTTCGCAGGCCGCTCGCCCCTCAGCATGAAGGTCGGCCTCCGGATCGACGCCACCCGGTCGGCCGTCGCTGTCTGTACCTCATCCGGAACCATCGGCCATTCCCTCAGTTTGGGTTCCGCAGACGCCGTTTGTGTGGTATCCTCCTCCTGTCCGTTGGCGGATGCCGCTGCGACGGCCATCGGCAACACCGTCCGAACGGCGCTGGATATCCAGAAGGCCATCGCCTTCGGGAAGGAGATCCCCGGAATCGACGGCATCCTGGTCATCAAGGGCGAGAAGCTGGGAGCCTGGGGCAGCCTGGAGCTGGTCCCCATCCACCGCAAAGGATAGACGAAACACCGCGCCGCCCCCGCATCCCGGGGCGGCGGGCAAGGATTATACAGGCGTGCGGCGCGGAACCGAACCGTGACGCACGGCAGCTCAAGCTTATGCAGACCAAAACCACCCCGATGATCGCGCAGTACCTGGCCATCAAGGCAGAGTATCCGGACGCCCTTCTTTTCTATCGCATGGGCGACTTCTATGAGATGTTTTTCGAGGATGCCGAGAAGGCCTCAAAAATTCTCGAAATCACCCTCACATCCCGGAACAAGAACCAGGCCGAACCGGTGCCCATGTGCGGCGTACCCTACCGGGCCGTTCAGACTTATATCTCCCGCATCCTCGAACGGGGGATGAAAGTGGCAATCTGCGACCAGGTGGAGGATCCCGCGAAGGCCAAAGGACTGGTCAAGCGGGAGGTGGTCCGGGTCATCACGCCGGGCATGATCATCGAAAACGAGTTCCTGGACGCCAAGTCCGCCAACTACCTCCTTGCCGTCGCCAGAAACGGGGCCTCCATCGGCCTTGCCTACATCGACATCTCCACCGGCGCTTTCCGGCTGACCCAGTCCCGTGCACCCGAAACGGTCCGGGATGAAATCTCTCGGATATCACCGCGGGAGGTACTTCTTCCGGAGGCCCTTCAGGAAG
>CAJXSB010000069.1 GCA_913060435.1 uncultured Desulfococcus sp. | reverse complement strand
CCGCCCGCTCCGGCCGGGATCGCTGTCTGGACGGCGCTCCGTTCTGGTGTCGGCGGACCGCTGAAGCATGCCCCGGGAGCAGGGTCCGGCGCAGTCCCTCCCCCAGATCAATCCTGGGGCGCCAGCCGGTATCGGCGCTCAAGGCCCCGTTGTCGCAGACCCAGTCGGGGTGGCACAGCTCCCGCACTTTTCCCGGTGTCAGCATGGGCGCCCTCCTCCCGATGCGGGCGAAGGCCAAGTTGGCGGCTGCCGCCGCGTTGAGCGCTGCTGCCGGAATCCGGACGCGCAGGATGGGGCGGCTGCCGAGGCCCTCCACGGCGTCGATGATCTCCTGCCAGGAATAGCCGCCCGCGCGGCCGTCGTGGAGCTCGTAGACGCGCCGGGGCGCCGTTTCCTGTTCGACGATCCGGAGAATGGCATCGGCCAGATCCGATACATACAGGAGGGAGAGTCGGCTGTCAACGGGCCCGATGACGGGGGCGATGCCCCGGCGCATCCATTCGAAGAGGGGGCGGATTTCCCGGTCTCCGGGCCCGTAGACCGCCGGGGGCCGGAGGACCGTCCACGGCATACCGGCCGATTCAGCGGCCAGGATCGCCTCCCCCCGCCGCTTGCTTGCCGCATAGGGCGACAGCGCCGGCTCCCGTGCGGCCAGCGAAGAGATCCATAGGAAGCGCGGCGTCGGACGCTGTCCGGCCGCCTCGCGTATCAGGTGGGCCGCACCGGATGCATTGACGCGATCAAAATCCGCCGGCCCGGCCCCGCGGACCACGCCGGCACAGTGGACCACTGCCGCGGCGCCGTCGAGGAGCCGCCGGAGGCTTGCGACATCTTCGAGGTCGCCGAGGATCCGCTCCGCAGAAAAGCCGCCCGATGCCTTGTGAATGGATCCGGGCCGCACCAGCGCACGGAGCCGGTAACCCGCGGCGGAGAGCCGCCGGGCCACCGCACTGCCGATAAAGCCGGTCGCGCCGGTGATAGCGATGGGGGGAAGGTAGGATTTCATTGGCGCCGCCATGTCGGCAGCCCGGCTATACGGCTCGGCGCTGTCCGCCCGCGGCGAGGTCATCGCATGCGGAAGGGGGTTGGACGGCGATCCGTTCCAGATATACCTTGCGCGTACCGTGCCGGGAGGGTTTCCCAGAAGTCGTTCGGATAAGGGTGTTCCGCGGCACCAGGGCGATGGTGCAGTCGATGCCCAGCTCTTCCCGGATGCCGCGGCGGAGCCGCTCGGTCAGCTCGCGCCGTCTGTCCGGGTCGGACTCCCGGCACTGGACCATCACGACGGCCTGCTCCTCCCCCTGGGGGGAGCGGCACGAAAAGGCAGAGGCGTCACCCGTGCGGATTTCCGGCTGGCTTTCGACCAGGTATTCGATGTCCTGGGGCCAGATGTTGCGCCCGTTGACGATGATCAGATCTTTGGCCCGGCCCGTGATGAAGACATCGGTTCCCACGCGGTAGGCCAAATCTCCGGTGTTCAGCCACCCGTCGGGCGAAAGGACCTCCCGGGTCGCCTTGAGGTCGCCGAAATAGCCGGACATGACGCTGGCTCCCCGGACGTGCAAAACACCGCAGCGACGCTCCGGGAGTACCCGGCCGGACGCGTCCCGGATCTCGATCTCGTATCCGGGCAGGGGGGGGCCGCAGTTGACGAAGGTATTGGTCCGACAGGTGTCCTCCTCCCGGCGGTGCGGGGAGGCTGCGGCCTCCTGATTCGCCGCCAGCCGGTCGGCATCGACATGGTCCTGCAGGACTCCCGCCTCCAGGGCGCCGAAGCAGACCGCGAGAGAGCATTCGGCCATGCCGTAGCACGGCAAAAACGCCCGGGAATCAAAGCCGCTGGGCGCGAGGCGGTCGGCAAAGGCGGCGAGGGAGGCGGTCCGGATCAGTTCGGCACCGACGCCGGCCACGCGCCAGGAGCGCAGGTCGTAGCCGGCGACGTCATCCTCCCGGACCCGCCGCGCGGCCAGATCGTAGCCGAACGGGGGGCTGAAGGATATCGTGGCCCGGTTTTCAGACATGAGCTTCAGCCACAGTCGCGGCCGCATGGCAAAATCGCGGGTGTTGAGAAAATCGACCGTCACCTGGCTCGCCATCGGGGCCAGGAGGAGGCCGACCAGGCCCATGTCGTGGAAATAGGGCAGCCAGGACACCGCCCGGTCCCCGGGTCGGATTTCAAGGCCGTTGTTGAGGATGATGAAAAGATTGTTGAGGACGGCCTGCTGGGTGATCATTACCCCCCGGGGAAAGCGCGTGCTGCCCGAGGTGTACTGCAGATATGCCAGCTCCTCCGGCCTCGAGGGGGAGAGCGGGGCGTCCGATGCCGGAAGTGCGTCGAATGCTTCGGGGCTCCCGAAAAAGCGGACCGTTGATCCGGCAACCGATTCGGCAAGGAAAGGGAGGAAATCATCCGTGCCCATGGCGAACTCGGCCTGGCAGATCGACAGGAGCCGCGCCAGCTGTCCCACGTATGCCTCGCGGCCGTTGAGCTGGATCTGGGCAGGGAGCGGGACCGGCGTCAGGCCGGCGTACTGGCAGGCGAAAAAAAAGCGGACGAAATCCGGATGCGTATCCGCCACCAGGGCCACCCGCGCGCCGCGCGCGGCTTCCAGGGTGAGCAGCCGGCGCGCCAGCGCCATGGCCTCCTCCCGGAGCACGGCATATGGGAGCACCGAGGAGAGCTTGCCCCGGCCGTTATAAAAATTGAATCCTGTCCTTCCCCTGGCAGCATAGTCCAGCGCATCCGTCAGCGTTGAAAAACCCTCCATCCGCAGCGGGATGGTGTTTTCTGCAGGTGTTGCCTCCATAGCGTGCATCTTCTCTCCGTAAGAGCTGGCGGGGATGTTGGCCGCGCCTCCGCTCTTATCCCGTTCAACCACAGGTATACATGGTGCCAATGATGATTTTCCCAGGCCGTCGTGTATCCGTGCAGCCCGTTGGAATGACAAGACGCCTATCGTCGGTAACCGCACCCGGAAGCGTCATCCGCGCATCGGGCACACATAAAGATCTACAAATTAATCAAAATTTAACATATTGTCAATTAAACTCAAGCCCGGGAGTGCCGCAAATCGAACAATGGTGCAATTTCTACTACATAAAAATATAAAATCAAATGGTTTGATTCTGCATTTTGCACTGCCGCCCGGATACGATTGCCTCCACCGTATGCCAGTCCGCTGCGGAGTCGACGTCAATGGCGGCCTCGGGGCAGGGCATGACTACGGCGCCCGCCCGGAGCCCCATGGTGCGGGAGACGCGTCCCAGGGCCTGCTGGAGCGTCAGCCGGCCGGTCAGGTAGCGGATCACCGACATCCATCCGAACGCGGTGACGACCCGGAGCGGTTGCTTGCGCAGGGCTTCGACCCGCCGCCAGAAATCCGCGGCACTCCGCCCCCGGGGCGTCAGGAAGGCAAAGAGGTTGCAGGAGCAGTAGGCGGTCCGCCCCAGGCGGTATGCGGTCCTCCGGGTCTGGGGATAGGCTGCGGCCACGTCGTCCTGCCGGGCCAGGGCCGCGGACACGTCGCATCCTGTCCTTCGGGCCTCGGAGCAGAAATGGTCGACCACCCGGGAGCTCAGCAGGGCGTGGTCCGCAGTGGTCAGCAGGACCGGCTCCCCGGGGGCCAGGGACCGCAGGGCGAAGCCGGTGCTGAGGCTCGGCGTGGCCCGGCTCTCGATCCACCGGACCCGGCCCGAGGCGATGCGGCCGGCGAGTTCGGGCGTCTGCTCCACCAGGCGTCGGGGCGGGCCGCAGAGGATAAGGTCCCCCACCTCCCGGGAGTCCGTCAGCGCGTCGATCACCCGCAGCACCATCGGCGTGCCGCCGACCGGCGCCAGGGCTTTGCAGGGAACCCGCGCGGCCGCTGCCACCGGGTTGTCCGGCTCCCGGTCCGCTGCGAGCACAATCGCCGTATAGGGTGTGGGGAATGGCGTCATTGGCTTGTACCTGTCATGGCAGTTTGGGCTACAGAGATTTGGTATAGATGCGATAGGTCTTGTAAACGCTTCCGCCGATGTCCTCGATGATGCTCCGCATGCCGATGTTGTCTTCGAGGATCCAGGAGAGTTCGACCTGCTGGAGGCCCCGGTCGAGGGCGATTTCCTGGAGCTCCCCGATCAGCCGGTAGGCCATGGCCGCCCCCAGCAGGGTGCCCTGATGCCGCCGGACCACCCCCATGAGGGGGATCCGCGCCGTCCTGGGACCTCTCACCTTCAGCCGCCACAGCAGCTTGAGCCAGCCGAAGGGCAGCAGCCGCCCGTCGAGATCGCGGATCGCCTCGTTGAGGTTGGGGAGCACAACCATGAAGGCCGCCGGCACCCCGTCCGCCTCGGCAATCCGGATGTATGCCGGATCCACCAGAAGCTTCAGATCCTTGCCGAGGTGATCGAATTCGTCCCGGGTGAACGGGACGAACCCCCAGTTTCCGGACCAGGCGTCATTGAAGATGCGGCGGATGGCCTTCAGGTCATCCTGAAACGCCGTTTTCCGGATTGTCCGCGTGTTGAAGTGTTTTCGGGTTCTCCGGATGATCGTTTTCATGGCGGGGGAATGCCGGAAGCCGGCATCGATGATGTAGGCCAGGAGATCCTTGACCCCGCGGTAGCCGCACTGTTCGATGCGGCGGCCGACATACGGACGCGCATGCCCCATCATCGCCACCGGCGGTGTGTGGAAGCCCGAGACCAATGTTCCGCATTCCTGGTTGACGGAGAGGTTGAACGGCCCGCGGACCTCGGTCATCCCGCGGGAGCGCAGCCAGCCTTCGGCCGTGCCCAGGAGCGCCCCGAAAGTTTCGGGATTATCTTCGGCTTCCAGCATGCCGAAGAAGCCGGTCTGATCCCGGTAGCGTTCGAGGTGGAGCCGGTCGACCTGTGCGCTGATCCGCCCCACCGGCCGGCCGTTTCGGCAGGCGAGCCAGAAACGGGCCTCGGCATGGGCAAAATAGGGGTTTTTCGGGGAGAGATGCATGCGCCTTTCGAGTTGCAGCGGCGGCACCCAGGCAGGGTCGGCCGCGTAGATCGACCAGGGCAGGCAGCGGAATGCCCGCTGCATGCGACGGGCGTGCACCGCCCGGATGACCAGGGGGCCTTCGGTGCGGTGGGCCGGCTTGCCTGGTGTCTGAAGAGAGAGCATGGGTTTTTTCCCGATCCGTAGGGTTTCCCGGAGAATTCAGCGGACCCGGCGCCACCGGGGCGTCCGTCGCGGCCGGAATGACGGTTCCATTGCCGGATGCCCGTCCGGAGTAAAGCAGCGTAATATGGGCCCCTCATATCGGAGTTGTCCGTAGGGGTCAATATCCAAAAAAATAAAGCCGGCCCTTGGCGGAGAGTCGTTTTTCGCCATAATGTTAGAAAAATATTAGGGCGTTGGGTGCAAAGCCCTTCTGCAATCCCCAGGGGCAACCCGTGGAGATTCGCAGGGTTTCGAACAAAAAAGCTTTTATTCAAATTTTATTTGGTATATCACGTTGCTGCCGGAGCAAGCCGCCGCTGGGCGGGGCCTACGCAGAAGCGGCATTCCGCCGCCCGAAGGCGGAAGGGCTGCAGGCGCGGGGCTGCGGTTGTTCCATCTGGTTATCAACGCCAATGACGATGAAGCGATGTTGAGGTCATGAAAGCGATTATACTAAGCGCAGGTCAGGGGAAACGGCTGTTGCCGCTGACGGCGGAGCTGCCCAAATGCCTGCTGCCGATCCAGGAAAAGCCCCTGATCGAGTGGCAGATCGATGAACTGGGCAAATGCGGCGTTCGGAAGATCCGGGTGGTGACGGGGTATCGTGCGGACAAGGTAAAGCGCATGCTCGAAGAGCGGTATGCCTCGGACGAGATTGTCACCCTTTATAACGACGCCTATGCCAGCACGGACAATCTGGTCAGCTGCTGGACCGCGTCCTGCGAGATGGACGAGGATTTCATCATCCTGAACGGCGATACCCTGTTTGAAGCGGCGGTGTTGAAGCGCCTGCTCGATTCACCGGTGCGGCCGGTCACCGTCGCCGTAAACCAGAAGGCCCGATACGACGCCGACGACATGAAGGTCTCCCTCGACGGCGGCCGCCTGGTCAAAATTGGGAAAACACTGGTGCCCGAGGAGGTCCATGCCGAATCCATCGGCATGATCCTCTTCCGCGGAAAAGGTCCCATGCTCTTCTGCCAGGCCCTCGAAAAGGCGCTGGCGGATCCGGCCTCCGGGAAAAAATGGTACCTTTCCGTCATCGACGAGATGGCACGGCGGATGCCGGTCTGGACCTGTACCGTCAACGGGCTGCGTTGGTGCGAGGTCGACTACCGGGCCGATATCGCCCAGGCGGTTCGCGTCACCGCCGTCTGCACCGATCCTGAGCAGGATGCCGGCGCGAACTGCCGTCTTCGCAAGGCGACATCCGTATGATGTCCATTTGTCGGAGCAACCGAGGCCGTTGCCGCTTCCGGGGGGAGGGGGCTTTCGGCAGTCTCCCCGCGCGGCCGATGATCCCCGCCGACCTTCCCCCTCCGGCTAGCCGAACTGCCTGAGTCTGCCTTCGGTCCTCCCTTTCCGATGCCGCGAAAACCGGCGCAGCGGCCATCATCTCCATGATTCTGACCGGAAACAGGGCCGGGGCCGAAGAGCGCCGACGCCCTTCTACAGCAGGAAATCATATCCCATGGAGCTGACCTTTTTTCCGGATTTTTTCATCATCGGAGCGCCCCGGTGCGGGACGACATCCCTCAGCCGCTATCTTTCCGCACATCCGAACATCTGCTTCTCCCGGCCGAAGGAGCCCCACTATTTTTCGACCCTGGCATCGGAGGCGGGGCCGGCGGTGCTGCAGCGGGACTACCTGGAGCAGTTCTTTTCCCACTACCAGGCCGGGTATGAAGCGGTGGGGGAGGGATCGGTCTCCTACCTCTATGCGCCGCACGCCATTGACCGGATCCTGGCGCTCAACCCGGATGCGAAATTCATCGCCATGCTGCGGAATCCGATCGACATGATCTATTCCTTCCATTACCGCATGCTCTTCACCATGGACGAGGATGTCCGGGAATTTTCGCGGGCCTGGGCCCTGCAGGAGGCGCGGGCGCGGGGCAGGTCGATTCCCCGCCGGTGCCGGGATCCGAGGCTGCTGCAGTATGCAGCGGTGGGAAAGCTGGGCGCCCAGGTGGCGCGCTTCATGGCCAAGGTTCGGGAGAACCACCGCATGATTATTCTTTTTGACGATTTCCTGGCGGATACATGCGCAGCGTACCGGAACGTGCTGTCGTTCCTCGGGGTCTCCGACGATGGACGCCGCGAATTTCCACCCAAGATGGTCAGCAAAACCTACCGGTTTTCCTGGCTGCAGCGGTGGCTCTACCGCCCCCCGAAGCCCCTGATGGATGCGCTGGCGGCATCGAAGCGCAGACAGTCGATGGGCGGCAGCGAAAAGGCCTCCGGGGCCATGGGCCTGCGCAAGCGGCTGGTCCGATTCAACACCATCAAGCAGAAGCCGGCGCCCCTCGAGGCGTCGATGAGAGAAATGTTAAGAGAAACCTTTGCCGAAGACATCGCACGCCTTGGCAGCCTTATCGGGCGTGACCTGCACCACTGGCGATAGAGGCGTTTTCGGAAATCAGGGAGTCAGATATGTCTGCCGTACTTAATCATCTCGATTATTACCGGCTGCCGTGGAACTATGCCGATAACGGCATCTCATGGCTGGAGCCGACCACAGACTGCAATCTTCGATGCGAGGGGTGCTACCGCGATCCCAACGGCTCCGGCCACAAGTCCCTGGAGCAGGTCCGGGCCGAACTCGAGGTCTTCCGGTCGCTCCGGAAGAGCGACTGCATGAGCATCGCCGGCGGGGATCCGCTGGTCTATCCGGACATCGTCCCCCTCGTCAAAATGGTCCGGGAGATGGGCTGGAAGCCGATCATCAATACCAACGGGCTGGCCCTGGACGCCCCGCTCCTGAGGGAGCTCAAGCAGGCCGGTGTATTCGGGTTCACGTTCCATATCGACACCAGCCAGAAGCGGCCCCGGGTGACGGCAAAGACCGAAATCGAGCTCAACGAGCTGCGCCTCCACTACGCGCGGCTGCTGGCCGACGAAGGCGGACTGTCGTGCTCGTTCAACGCCACGGTGTCGGAGAAGACCGCCCACGAGGTTCCCGACCTGGTCGATTGGGCCCGGCAGCACGCCGACATCGTGCAGACGATGGTCTTCATCCTCTTCCGGTCGCCGGGGCTGAGCGGAGACTTCGACTATTATGCCGGCGGCCGAAGGATCGACTTCGGCCACACCTACAAGGAGACGGAATGGGCCGGCGGGAAGGTCCTCATGGCCGGGGATGTCGTCGAGAAGATCCAGGAGGTCGAGCCGGCGTATAATCCGTGCGCCTACCTCAACGGCACCGCCGATCCGAGCTCCTTCAAGTGGCTTCTGGCCAACCGGATCGTCTTCAAGGGTGAGACTATGGGATATGTCTCCCCGAAATTCATGGAGCTGATCCAGACCGGATACCATCTCTTTACCGGAAAATATCTCTCCTATGCCGAGCCACACAGCACCTCCCGGGGCAAGCTCGCGGCATTTGCCATGGGGCTTTTCGATCGAAAGATGCGCCGCATCGCGGGAGGCCTCGTCCGGCGGATAGTGCAGAAACCGTCGGATGCTCTGGCGCCCGCCCACATCCAGAGCCTCATGATCATTCAGCCGGTCAACATGTTGCCCGACGGTCGGCAGGACATGTGCGATAGCTGCCCCGACATCACGGTCCACGAGGGAAAGCTTGTCTGGAGCTGCCGCCTGGAGGAGATGAACCAGTTCGGCGCTTTTGTCCAGTCGGTGCCCAAAGAGAAGACTCCCTGAGGGATCAGCGCCGGAGAAACCGCACCGTGCCGCCGTGGTCGACCACCACGGCTTCGTTGCGGGGATCCGGGTGATAGCGTTCGCCGTCGAGGATGAAGCCGTCCGTCATCGCCAGGCGGATTTCCCGGGCGTTGCGGCTGAAATATCCGTTTTCCGGGGTGGACCAGCGGTTGCACCGGCCCCGTGCCAGGCTTGGCAGGGCACGCAGGAAATGGCGCGGACGGGCGCCCACGGCCGTGACGTGAAGGGGCGCGCGCTCCGTTCCCCAGTGGGGGCGGAGGCCCAGAAAGAGCCGTTCAAGGGAGCTGATGTAGAGCAGGAGAATATCCCCTTTCAGCGCCGGGGCCTGGTCGACGCGCACCGTCATGGGGACCGGCCTTACGATGCGGGCATCCCGGCGGGCGACGGCCAGCAGAAACCGGGCCAGGGTCAAACTGGGAGCAATCTCGCCGTGCAGGCCCAGGGTGTAGATCCGGCGCTTGCAGTATTCGATCCCCTGATAGACGGCGGCCGCCCCGAAGATGAGGCCGAAGCGGGGCGTCGGGTCGGGCGGGGTCCGGACCCGCAGGACCGGGCGCTCCAGGATGTCGAAGCCTTCCCCCTGCGCCGCCATTCCTTCGAGCAGGCGCCGCAGCCCCTCTTCCCGGGAGCCGCGGAGGCCGACGTCCTCGGCGATGATGCTGTCGGTGCCCGAGCGAAGCACGGCCAGCAGGGGGGGAGACGGGTATCCCCGGCAGAGGAAGATCGCCGTCAGCACCGCCTGGATGGTGCCGTCCCCCCCGTTCACGGCGATGGCGTCCACCCCCCTGTCGGCAAATTCCGCCACCGCCCATGCCGCCTCCTCCGGGTTCCGGGCTTCGCGGTGGCGCACTTCCGGGCGTCGTGCCAGGGCCGCACGGACAGCTCCCAGACCCCGACGGTTCCCGCCGCTGAGCGGGTTGCTGATCATGCCAAGACGCATCTTTTCTCCACGAAACGCAAATCTATAGAGTGCATGAACGAAACGCCAACGTTAGCATATACGAATGGGCCGACATCCGTTGGGTCGCTGCCGGCCGAATCCGGCGGCGAGGAGGGATGACGGATGGGTCTACTTAAACGTCGTGGGAGCGGCCGTCAATGAAAATCAGTCTTTTGTATGCATGCGCGCTGCGGCGGCGCAAACCGCCAACCGTCGGCCGTGCCGTTGATCTTTTTCCATAATTCCATTGAGGGGTTGAGGGGTGAGTGCTATAGGAGGGGCCATCGCTCCGTCCGGAGCGCCGAAACCATCATGGGGGGTGCGCTGTTGAGCATGTCATTCATCCGAAAGATCCGTACGCTTCTGGGGGCGGACCGCGCAGAGAGGCCCCCGGAAACCCCGACGGGCCGTTGGTCCATCGGGATCTACACCGGCAGCGGTCCCTTCTCTTTTCGACCGCCGGCGGGCGTCGCCAACCCCGTCATCACCGCCGATGACGTGACCGATGCAGCGGCCAACTTCGTCGCAGATCCGTTCATGGTTAGGGAGGCGGGGCGATGGCACATGTTTTTCGAAGTCGAGGCGGCGGGCGGGTCTGCAAACATCGGCAAGATCGGCCTTGCGACCAGCCCGGACGGTGCTTCCTGGCAATACGAGCGGATCGTGCTGGAAGAACCGTTCCACCTCTCCTATCCCTATGTGTTCCCGTGGAAAGGCGACTATTACATGGTGCCTGAAACCCGGGCCGTCCGGGAGGTCCGCCTCTACCGGGCAGTTGATTTCCCCTATGCATGGGAATTTGCGGGCATCCTTATGCAGCGCCGGCGGTTTGCCGACAGCTCCCTGTTTCATTGGCGCGGCCGGTGGTGGATGTTCACCGATTCGGGCAACACGACGCTGCGGCTCTATTTTGCAGAAGCCCTCTCCGGGCCCTGGCGCGAGCACCCCAGGAGCCCGATTGTCCGGAGGGACCCCAGGATTGCACGCCCGGGGGGCAGGGCCGTGGTCCTTGAGGACGGGATCATCCGCTACGCCCAGGACGACCAGAAGTCCTACGGCAGCCAGGTCTGGGGATTCCGGGTGACGGCGCTCTCCCGGCGGGTATACCGGGAGGAGGCCTCGCCGGTCCCGGTCATCTCGGCAGGCGGCGGGGGATGGCGCCGTTTCGGCATGCACACCATCGACCCCCACCACCTGGAGGACGGCCGCTGGATCGCCTGCGTCGACGGGTTCGGGGAGGTGTGAACATGCAGCGGCCCCTTGGCATCATGCACACCGTATCCCATGACGAGTGGGGCGGACTCGAGCGGCGCATCTTCAACGAATCCCAGTGGATGTCCCGGCGGGGCCATCAGATTACGCTGGCCGCCCCCCCGGGGTCGCCCCTCTACGAGAAAGCCGGGGCGGAAGGCTGGCGGGTCCTTCCCATGGGGTTCCGCCGCTCCCGGATGCCCATCGATATGCTCCGCCTCCGGCGCCTGCTCCGAAAGG
Source organism: uncultured Desulfococcus sp. (assembly GCA_913060435.1). Taxonomy (GTDB): domain Bacteria; phylum Desulfobacterota; class Desulfobacteria; order Desulfobacterales; family Desulfococcaceae; genus Desulfococcus. Next base: position 3,886 of record CAJXSB010000069.1, on the reverse strand, counting down.
TCCGCCCCGACGTTCTCAACACCCACGGCAACGCCGATACCAAGGTCGGGCTTTCGGCGGCCCTGGGGCTCGGGATCCCTTGCACGATCCTCTCCCGCCACGTGACCGCCCCGGTCCGCAGCTCCTGGTACAACCGCCGGCTTTACAGGGACCTCTGCCGGCGGGTCTTCACGACATCCGCCGCCGCCGCCCGCCAGATCGAAAAGGGCCTGGGGATGGACGCCGCGCACATCCTCACGGTCCCCAGCGGCATTGTCCCGCCGGATCGCCTCATGCCCAGGGAGGCGGCGCGGCAGGCCCTCGCGCAGGAATTGGGGCGTCCCGAAAAGACCCGGTTCATCGGATCCGTTGGAAGACTCTCCCCGGAAAAGGGGCTCGAATACCTGCTGGCGGCCTTCGCCGGAATTGCGCAGAAATGCCCCGACCACGATCTGGTGCTGGCAGGGGAGGGCCGCCACCGGGCGGCCCTGGTGGCATGCATTCGCGATATGGGTCTTGGCCCGAGGGTCCATCTGATCGGGCACCGGGAGCCGCTCTGGCCCCTGCTTCGGGCCCTGGACCTCAAGGTGCTGGCCAGCCCGGAGAACGAGGGCGTCCCCCAGTCGATCCTCGAGGCGATGTTCGCCCGGTGCCCGGTGATCGGTACCGCCGTCGGCGGCATCCCCGACATCATCGGGCATGGAACGACCGGCCTCCTGGTCCGGCCCAGGGATCCCGAGGAACTGGCCGCCGCCATCCTGGAGACCATCACCGATCCAGGGGCCGCCAGACGCCGGACAGCCGAGGCCCACCAGAGAGCCGTCACCTCCCACTCCATCGACGTCATGGGAGAGACGATCCTCGGAATATACCGACAGGTCTTCTCGGAGGGCGGCGGCCCGTCACAGGTGTTCTGAGCCCGGCGGGCGAAAATCCGACTGCATCTCGTGGAGCTTGGCGTACTTGTAGAAGGTCCCCTCAAAATTGCCGAAGGCGATGACAAAGCCGGCCCATCCGTCCAGGACCCCCATCTTGATGACGTAATGGTGGAGGAAGGCCCAGAGGCCGTGGGTCAGCGCCTTGAACATGCCCCCGCGCCGGCCGGATTTTGCCATCTTTTCCGCGCCGAGGCTCGAATATCGGTTGGCCTTTTCAATGATCTGTTCGAAATCCTTGAATGGTATCTGCCAGATGTCGCTCGACAGGTAGCCGATCTTCCCGGTGTTCAATGTGAAGGATTCGTGGACCGGATCGGGTGCAAAGGAGAGAACCCCCTTCCGGAAGAGCTGCGGCTGGCGATAGTCGGGGTAATATCCCGAGTGCCGGATCCATCGGCCCATGAAAAAATTTTTCCGTGGAACATAGTAGGCATCCTCGGGTGCTTCCGACTGAAGGACGGCGCGGATCTCGTCTCGGGCCTCGGCCGTGCAGCGCTCATCGGCATCCAGGCTGAAGATCCAGTCGAAGGTGCAGGCGGCCATTGCCTGGTTCCGAAGATCGCCGAAGCCGGTGAAGGGAATCTGGACCACTCGGGCGCCCAGCCGTTCGGCGATGTCAGCGGTTCCATCGGTGCTGTAGGAGTCGACGACGACGATCTCATCGGCCCACAATACGCTGCGAATCGCCGGTTCAATTTTTTCCGCTTCGTTGTAGGTGAGGATATACGCAGATATCTTATTCATGATTCCTGTCTGTTGTGAAGGTTGAACACGGGACTACCATGCTTGACCGGCATGTTCCGTTCGTCTCTGATTCCAATGCGGAAATCCTCCGGATTGCCGGAAGCAGCGCCTAAAAGCCGGCGCTGTTGCGCAGGGACGAGGCCATGCGAAGGAACGTACGGTATTTGCATCGCTTTTCCGCCGGGCGAGCCGTTTCGCTGCCGATCCGCTTCATGGGATACAGCGACATCAGCCGGCAGGCGGCCTGCAGGCAGCTGGTCCGCCAGATATGGCGAACGACCGCCGGCGGGTAGTGCTTTTGGTAGAACTGATACTCGGCAATGAACTTTTTCTCAAAGATATTCTCCAGCGCATGCCGCCTTTCGCTCTGGCCCCCCCAATGGGTCACCCGGGCTTCCGGGATATACCCAACAGTCCGACCACTCTGCCGGATGCGCAGGCACAGGTCCTGCTCTTCTCCATAGAGGAAAAAACGTTCATCAAATCCGCCCAGATGGCGCATCACGTTCGTCGGCATGGCCATGGCGGCCCCCAGCACCCAGGCGATGTCTCCGGGAAGACCGGCCACGATCCGGCGCGCGCGCCTGCCGCCGGCGTAGTGCGCGTGCACCGACGGGTGGTGCGACCCGTCCGGATCGAGTATGGCGGTGCCGGCAATTCCCACGGAGGGGTTGGCTTCCATGAACGCCACGATGGCCTCCAGGCATCCCTCGGCGGCGGTGGCGTCGGGGTTCAGAAAGAAGAGGCAGCCGCCGCGGCAGCAGCCGACGGCCTGGTTGTTGGCTGCTGCGAAGCCGGCATTATGCGGATTCGCAATGATTCGGACCATGGGATACTGTTGCCGGATCAGGGCTTCGCTGCCATCCACGGATGCGTTGTCGACCACGATGATTTCATGGGAAACGCCCTGCTGCCGGATGACGGAGTCCAGGCATCGGCCGATAAAATCCGCGGTGTTGTAGTTGACGATAATAACGGAGATCTGAGGGGTATACGTCTCGGGCATCAGGCGCTTCCTGCGGTGTTATCCATGATCGTTCGGTCTTCTTCCATGCTGCGGCCCTCGCGGGTTTCTGGATCCCCATCTTTCCCGGTACATTGCAAGCAGCTCCGCTGTCCTGTCGTTCCAGTCATGGGCCTGAACAGTGCCGATGGCATGATCGGCCATTTTTTCCCGGACCGCAGGATCCATCAATGCGGCCAGGGCATCGCACATCTTTCCCGTGAGATTTTCCGCGGACAGGATGAAGCCCTCCTCTCCATGGGTCAGTATCTCCGCCGCCCCCACCGTCTCGGAGACCAGTACGGGGAGGCCGGCGGCCATCGCCTCGAGAACGACGATCCCGAAGGGCTCCAGATGAGAGAGCAGGACGGAGATATCCGAGGCCATGAAAATGGGCTCCACGGGAAGCACCGGGCCGGTGAATACGGTTCGACGGTCAACCCCGAGCTCCGCGGCGGCCTGCCGATAGCGCCTGACATCTCCCTTGCCGACCACGAGGAGCTTGAGCTCCGGATGGGCGCGGCCCCTGCCGGTAAATGCCGAAAGCCCTTCCAGCACCCGCATCAATCCTTTGTTTTCGAAATTCATGCCCACGAACAGCAGTACCACGTCCGTCTCCTGGAGCTGGTACTCCCGCCGGATACGCCGGCGGCATTCCGAGCGGTCGAGCGACCGGAACCGGTCGAGAGAGATGGCCGGATGGATCATTCGAAAGCGTGCTTCGGGAAGGGAAAAGCATCGCTTCAGTCCATCCAGACTGAACCGGGAGACGGGAAGGAGCACGGCATTCGGAGAGGCCTGGATGCCCGCTTTTTCCACCCACGCCGTGACGCGGTCGAAGAGGCTGGGCTTTTTCTTCCGGACTTCCCGTATCCAGAGTTCGTGGGGCAGTCCGTGGTGTGTCAGGAAATCAAAGGAAAAGACCCGGTCATGGCTGTGGACGATATCATAGCCGCCCCGGGCGACGGCCCGCTCCGCAAACCAGGCAAAGCTGAAGGGCCGGAGCCATCGGGGAAATGGAATGATCGGAATTTTATGGGCGATGATGCGATCCGGCAGATCATCCCACCGGTTGGCAATGAGGTGAACTTCCATGTCGCTGTGCGCGGCAATCCGCCGGGTCAGTTCATAGGCGAACTTCTCCGCGCCGCCGAGCAGACCGAAATCGGAACGGATCACGGCAATGCGTAAGGGCGCCCCGTTTCGCGGATGATGATCCGGC
>CAJXSB010000068.1 GCA_913060435.1 uncultured Desulfococcus sp. | reverse complement strand
ACGATGATCGCGTCAAACGGCGCCTGCTCCTTCCATCCGCTGGTGCCGTCGGCGTAGCGGGTCACGATGTTGTGGTACTTGAGGGCGTCGAAGAGCCGTCGGGTCCTGGCGTAGAGGGAATGGATCCGTTCGATGGTGTAGACGCGGTAGACGATCTGGGCAAGGACCGCAGCCTGGTATCCCGATCCCGTGCCGATTTCGAGCACGCGATCCTCTTTGCCGACGCCAAGGGCCTGGGTCATCTCCGCAACAATGTAAGGTTGGGAAATGGTCTGCCCGTCGCCGATGGGAAGCGGAAAATCACCGTAGGCCTGATCCTCCAGCGCTTCACTTACGAACAGATGACGCGGAACCTTGCGAATGGCTTCCAGCACGCGTTCATCCGTGACGCCGCGGGCCTCGATCTGCCGCCGCACCATCTCCTCTCTTCTCCGGAGGAATTTCGATATCTCTTTTTCCATGGTCCGCTTCCTTATCAAGTCCGGGTGGCAAGGTCAAGGGAAGTGTCGGCATTATTCATCAAAATTAACAAATGGTTAAAAACCTGGCGCCCGCACGAGGGACCGCCCTGCGGTTTTTTTTTGTTTTCATCCATTGGTTGATAGTGTACATCACCCCCAACGATCAACCGAAAGACCGACAGCGCCCCCATGAACAGTGCAAAACACCTCGTGATCGTCTGCTTCCTCTCCATTGTGATGATCCTTGCCGGCACCCTGGGATACATGATGATCGAGGGCTGGGACGCCCTTGACGCATTGTATATGACGGTCATCACCGTCGCCTCGGTGGGCTATTCAGAGGTGCAATCCCTCAGCCCGGCGGGCCGAGTCTACACCATGGCCCTGATCTTTTCCGGGCTGGGCTTCTTCGTCTATGTCGCCGGCGCCGTGGTTCAGTTCATGGTGGAAGGCCAGATCCGCGATGCCCTGGGGAGGCGTATATTGGACAAGAAAATCAACCGGCTCGAAAACCACTATATCGTCTGCGGGTATGGCCGCATCGGACGCGTCCTGTGCAGGAAACTGAAAAGCAGGCCCATGGACCTGGTGGTCATCGAGAAGGATCCCGATCTCATTCCGGTCATGGATGCCGACGGGGTGCTCTACCTGTCCGGAGACGCCGCCAGCGAGAATCTCCTCACCAAGGCAGGCATCGCCCGCGCCAAGGGCCTCGTGGCCGCCCTGGCCACGGACACGGACAATGTTTTTCTGGTACTGACGGCCCGGCAGCTCAACAAGCGTATCAAGATCATCGCAAGGGCCGGCCAGGAGGGGTCCAAGGCAAAGCTCAAAGCCGCCGGCGCAGACCGGGTGGAGTCCCCCTATGCCATGGGGGCGGCCAACATGGCCAACCGCATCCTGAGACCGACGGTAACGACGTTTCTCGACCTCGCCTTCGCCCATCGCCGCAAAGACATCCAGATGGAAGAGATCCCGGTGGCCGACGGCTCGCAGCTCGTCGGCAAGATGCTCAAGGATTCCGGCATTCGCCAGAATTTCAATCTCATCATCATCGCGATCAAGAAATCCGACGGCGACATGCTCTTCAACCCCTCCTTCGAGGCGACGGTCAACATCGGTGACACCCTGGTCGCAGTGGGCGAGTCGGGAAACCTTGAAAAACTGGAAAAAATACTGAATCCACCGCCCGCGACAGCCCAAAGGGCCGAGCCGATCTGACGGATTTTGGATCAGATCTTGTAGATGATTCGCTGGTCGGTAATGACGATGTCCACGTACTTGTCATGGGATTCCATGGGAACCTGGGAGATGATATGATCTTCGAAGATCAGCGAGACTTTCCTTGTGGTGACGGCCAGCTTGGGGATGAGACGGTCGTAGTACCCGAAACCGGCACCGATGCGCCCGCCCTTTTCATCAAAGGCGGTCCCCGGAACAATGGCGATGTCGACCTGATCAATGGGCACCTGCTTGCACCGCTCCGGGTCCGGCTCGAGCACCCCCCTCGGACCGGGCTTGAGGTCCTTTTCGATGTCGTCGACCTTCATCAGCGTCACGCTTCGCTTCTCCTTGCCGAAGGCGGGAAGCACGACGATCTTGTTCTGCGCGAAGCACCACTCGACAATCCGCTGCGTCGGCACCTCGTAGGGCAGGTTCATATATAATAAGGGAATCTTGGCCTCGATGAAATTGGCAAAGTCGAAAAGCCGCGCTTCAACATGCCGGCTCTTCTCGTTGAATTCATCCTTGGAAAGGGCGTCCACCATCTTGATCATGTCGGTTCGGATACTGGCCTTCTTTTCCTTGATCTCATCCATTGTAAAGCTCTCCTAGATCCTTCGCGCCAAGACAATTTCCGTATAAATTATAATACTATAAACAGTTTTTGAGATTAAAGTCAACCAATATTACCATTGACTACCCCCACCGCTCGTGGTAGCGCTTGTCCGGGAGTTGCCCAGCCTTCGTCCCGCCGACGGCCAAATCAGGAAGGAATACATAGACCTGCTCTGTAACCGACTTTTGAGATTATAGGAATTATTATGCTGGAAATCAAGTTTGTGAGACAAAATTTAGCAGAAGTGCAGGCCGCACTGGCTGCCAGAAACGACAAGGCCGACCTCGATGCCTTCATGGAGGCGGATGAGCAGCGGCGGGTGATCCTGCAGGAGATGGAAGCCCTTCGCCACCGGCGCAACGTGGTGTCGGACCAGATCGCCGATATGAAAAAGAAGGGCGAGAACGCCGAGAGCCTCGTCCTCGAAATGCGGGATGTCTCCGCCCGGATCAAGGCGCTGGAAGGCGATCTGGCCGGACACGAAGAGACTCTCCAGGGCATCCTGGTGACCCTGCCCAATCTCCCGCACGCCTCTGTTCCCGTAGGCCGGGACGAGACGGAGAACGTGCCCTTCAAGCAGGTCGGCAACCCGCCGACATTCGACTTTCCGCCCCAGGCCCACTGGGATATCGGCGAAAAGCTCGGCATCCTTGATCTCGAGCGGGCCGCCAAGATCACCGGTGCCCGATTTCCATTATACTTCGGCATGGGTGCACGCCTCGAGAGGGCGCTCATCAATTTCATGCTCGACATCCACACCACCGAGCACGGCTATACGGAAACCCTGCCGCCGTTCATCGTCAACCGGACCAGCATGACCGGCACCGGCCAGCTTCCCAAATTCGAAGCCGACCTTTTCAAGCTGGAAAACTGGGACTATTTTCTGATTCCCACGGCCGAGGTTCCCGTGACCAATATTTACAGCGGTGATGTGCTGGACGAGGAGCGCCTGCCCGTCTACTGCACCGCCTACACCCCCTGTTTCCGCTCCGAAGCCGGATCCTACGGCAAGGACACCCGGGGCCTCATCCGCCAGCATCAGTTCAACAAGGTGGAACTGGTCAAATTTGCCCATCCGGAGCATTCCTACGCCGAACTGGAATCCCTCCTGGAAAACGCCGAAACCATCCTGAAGCGCCTCGAGATCCCCTACCAGGTTATCACCCTCTGCACCGGGGACCTGGGATTCTCCGCCGCCAAAACCTATGACATCGAGGTCTGGCTCCCGGCCCAGGACAAATACCGGGAGATTTCCTCCTGCAGTAATTTCGAAGATTTTCAGGCCCGGCGGGCCAACATCCGGTACCGGCGGAAGGGGCGCAAGGGGACCGCATACGTCCATACCCTGAACGGCTCCGGACTCGCTGTCGGTCGCACCTTTGCCGCCATCCTCGAGAACTACCAGGAGGCGGACGGCTCGGTGCGCATCCCCGAGGCCCTGCAGCCCTACATGGGCGGCCTCAAGAAAATAGAACCCGCCACATAGAGAGATCCAACGGTGAAACCACAAGATTTTCCAGAAGAGATCCGCCCGCATCTGCTTCCCGAAAAATCGGGGCGGCTCGTATACCGCTGCCTCGGGTGCGGCGCAGTTCACGGAATTGAAAACCTGCTCTATACCTGCCCGGACTGCGGCCAGGTCCTGCTGATCCAGGACGAAGACTTCGAACGGCTCAAGAAGGTGCCGGGGGCGCTCTGGCACAAGATCTTCGACTACCGGCGGATGCTCAAGATCCCGGCCATGAAAGGCATCTACCGCTACCATGAGTTCATCGGGCCGGTCATTCCCCTGGACGACATCGTCTATCTCGGCGAGGGTCATACCCCCGTCGTTGCGGCCAACGGCCCCCTGCAGGAGCTGGCCGGCATGGCCTTCTATTTCAAAAACGACGGCCAGAACCCCAGCGCCTCCTTCAAGGACCGCGGCATGGCCAGCGCCCTCAGCTACATCAACTATCTCGTAAACAGCGGGCTGTCCGGCGACATACTGGCCGTCTGCGCATCGACGGGCGACACGTCGGCGGCGGCGGCCCTCTATGCCGCATACCTCAAGCCCCACATCCAGTCGGCGGTGCTCCTGCCCCATAAGAAGGTCACCCCGCAGCAGCTCTCCCAGCCCCTGGGGAGCGGCGCCCGTGTCTTCGAGATCCCCGGCGTCTTCGACGACTGCATGAAGGTGGTGGAGCACTTGGCCGAACACTATCCGGTGGCGCTCCTCAATTCGAAAAACGCCTGGCGCATCCTTGGCCAGGAGTCCTACTCCTACGAAATCGCCCAGGACTTCGAATATGACATGAAGGACAAGGTGGTGGTCGTTCCCATCGGCAACGCCGGCAACATCACCGCCGTCATGAGCGGGTTTCTGAAATTTTTCGAAACGGGGATCATCGACACGCTGCCCAAGATCATCGGGGTCCAGTCGGCGCATGCCAGCCCGGTCTGCCGCTACTATATGGAGGCGGACCCCGCCAGGCGCAAGTTCGTGCCGGTGACCGTCAAGCCCAGCGTGGCCCAGGCGGCGATGATCGGCAACCCCGTCTCCATGCCCCGGGTCATCCACCTGGCGGAGGTCTACAACCGGACCGCCGGCCGTCCGCAGGTCTTCTTCGTGGAGGTCAAAGAGCAGGAGATCATGGACTGGGAGCTGACGGCCAACCGCAACGGCCACATCGCCTGCACCCACGGCGGAGAATCCCTGGCCGGTCTGGTTCGGGCGCGGCAGCAGGGGATTGTCGGGGAAGCGGAGACCGCGGTGGTCGACTCCACCGCCCATGCCCTCAAGTTCGCTGGATTCCAGGAAATGTATTTTGCCGACGCGTTTCCCGAAGAATTCGAGGTCCGGCCCGACCCGCGGCTCATCAACCGACCCACCCTCATGCGGCCGGACGACCTGGAAAAGGTCCCTGCGCCCGGAAAGCCCCTGGCAGGCGAGGATTTCAGCAGATTCGTCCGCCGGATCTCCGAGGAGATCGCCAAGACCCTGAACCTCCGCAGAACCTAGCGCCTCTCCAGCGTATGGCCCGATGCGGCCGGCGCGTCCATATGCGCCGGCCCTTCCGCCCCAGGCCCCACCCTGTAGACTTCCATGGCCGCTAGCGGACCACGAGATCCCCCAGATAGATGACCCCCTGACGAGAGACAGCCGCCTCGATGCCGAGATCCTTTTTCCCGGCCCAGGAGATGTTCTGCCAGTAAAGGGGAATAAAGGCGGCATCGTCATAGAGGAGCTGCTCGACCTCCCGGAGCATGGCCCTCCGCCGGGCGTTGACGGTCTCCATTCGGGCGGCCAGAATCAGCTCGTCCACCTTGGTATTGCAGTAGTTGCCGCTATTGTAGCGGCCATGACCGGCCGTGGAATCCGGGCACATCAGGAGGGCTTCGGTATAGTTGGCGGAATCCTCCGTCTCCGGACGCCAGCCGATCATCTGGATGTCGGCCGCCCGTGCGTCAAAGCGGTCCCAGTAATGGATTTTGGGCATGGTCTCCAGATCGACCGTAAGGTTGATCTTGGCGAGCATGGCCGTCACGGCCTCGGCAACCTCGGCGTCGTTCACATAGCGGTCGGAGGGGGCGATCATGGTGCAGGCAAAGCCGTCCGCATACCCGGCGGCCTTCATGAGGCTCCTGGCCTTGTCCAGGTCAAAACGGGGCACGAGGTTCGGTTGATGCCCCAGAAACCCCTTCGGCCCCTGCTGGCCTGCCGGGGTGGCCGCCCCCTTCATGATCTTCTCGACGATGCCGGCATTGTCCACCGCCCAGACCATGGCCTGCCGGACCCTCGGGTCCCGAAATGCCTCGCGGCGCTTCTGGTTCAGCTGAAGGGTGATCAACCGGGTGCCGGTCACGGTGACCCGACGGCAGCGCTCATCCGCATCGATCCGCTCAAAATCGTCGCCCGACACCGGCATGATGAGGTCGGCCTTGCCCGACAGGAGGGCGTCCACCCGCGCCGCATCGCTGCGGATGGGCGTCAGGACGACCTTGTCGACATTGCCCGGCGAGGCCTTGTCCCAGTAGTCCGGAACCGCCTCGAAAATGGCCCCGGCACCGGGGTTCCAGGTCGTGACCCGGTATCTGCCGGTGCCGGAGGCATGGCTCAGGGCGAAAGACGGCCCCACCTTGGCGATGGCGTCCCGGTAGCGCCCCTTGCCGTCCACCCCCCAGTAAAACCCGGGGTCCATGGGAAAGATGAAGGCCGCCATATTCAGCACCAGCGCATAGGGCTTCTCGGTCGTCAGATCGATGGTATGCTCGTCAATGATTCTGGCGCTTGCAAGGGGCTCGAAAAGCCCAGCGTAGTCTTCGCTTTCCCGCAGCCGGTCCAGCGTCCACTTCACATCCTCGGCGGAAAAGGCGTTTCCGCTGTGGAAGCGCACGTCCCGGCGCAGATGAAAGCGAAGGGCCGTAGGGCTGACCCGCTCCCAGCGGACGGCCAGACGCGGCTCGAAGCGCATGTCGGCGGTCCAGCGCACCAGCGGGTCAAAAACGAGATGCGCGTACTGGAGCATCTCGGCGGAGAGCTGGACATGGGGGTCCTGCGAAACAGGGCCGGCCGCCACGGCAACCCGTACGGTCTGACCTGCCGATGCGGGATCGGGCGGCATCACCCAGGAGGGCCAGGCCCCTACCATCAGAATGATCAGCATGCGGAGGCACCTGATCCCCATCCTCCGGTCGCGAAGTGCCCAGACGGTGCCTCTCCCCCGGTCCTCCTGGAGCGCTCCCGGCGGATGACGGGTCATATCCTTTCCAGGAGATCGAGAAGCAGCCTGACGCCGAAGCCGGTGCCGCCGGGGCCGCAGTAGGCCGATGCCTTTTTGGCATAGGCGGGGCCGGCGATGTCGATGTGGACCCATCGGGTCTCCTTGACAAAGGCGGAGAGGAAGAGTGCAGCCGTGATGGCCCCGCCCCATTTGGAGCTGCTCATGTTGCTGATGTCGGCAAAATCGCTCTTGAGGAGCTCTTTGTAGTCCTCGGGCATGGGCATTCGCCAGCAGCGCTCGTAGGTCCGGCGGCTCGATGCGAGGATGGCATCGGCCAGGTCGTCCTCCTCGGTGAAAACGGCTGCGATCTTCTCTCCCAGGGCAACCACGCAGGCCCCGGTGAGGGTGGCCAGATCTATGATGGCATCGGGCTGGTAGGCGCCAATGGCATATGCGATGGCATCGGCAAGGATCAGCCGGCCCTCGGCGTCCGTGTTGCCGATCTCCACGGTCTTGCCCGAGTAGGTCCGGATGATGTCGCCGGGACGGATCGCCCCGCCGGAGGGCATGTTCTCGACAATGGGAATGACCCCCACGACATTGATCTGCGGCTGGATCCTGGCTGCACTGAGGAGGGTCGCCGCCACCGCGGCCGAACCGGCCATGTCCATCTTCATCCCGTCCATGGCGCCGCCGACCTTCAGGTTGAGCCCGCCCGCGTCAAATGTGACCCCCTTGCCGACCAGGCAGACGGTCTTTTCGGCACCTTCGGCCCGGTACTCGAGGGTGACCATCCGCGGCTTGGCCGCGCTTCCCTGCCCCACGGCCATCAGGGCGCCAAACCCTTTTTCGGCGAGGATCGCATCATCCCAGACCGCTGTTTCAAGCCCCGCCTCTCGGGCCAAGGATGCAATGGCGGCGGCATAGGCGTCCGGCTGCTTGTCGTTGGCGGGGACGGAGACCCAGTCCCGGGCCAGAATGGTTCCCTCGCACGCGGCGGCCACGCGGCCGGGGAGTCCGGCGAATCGGCGGGCGTCCTGGGCCTTGACCCAGAAGGTGACCTCCTGGAGCGGCGTCGATTTCTTTTCGCTCTTGTAGCGGTCGAAGAGGTGGTTGGCCAGGACAGCCCCCTCCATCATGGCGGCAATGAGGTCCGCCGATCCGTGGCCGGTCTTTTTCTCGGAAGGCACGGCGATGCAGAGCGCTTCGAGCCCCCGGGAGATCCCCCCTTTGACCGTCCGCCCGGCCACCGCGCGGAAGGCCTCGAGATCGGCGGACGGGAGCGGCCCGATCCCCATGAAGATCAGCCGTTCCACCGCCATCCCCTCGGGATGGTACATCGTCACCTCCTCTTCGGCCTTGCCACTGAACTCCGAGAGCTCCAGCGCTTTTTTCACCAGCATGCCGACGGTTCGGTTGTCGTGGATATCCGCATCCTCGCACACCGGGATGACGAGGGTGTTGAAGCGATCCTTCTTCGGGTTCACGGATGTAAGTTTCAGCACGATCGAGGCCTCCTTTTCTTGTCATCTTCAGTCGTTCACAGCAGACCGCCTTCGGTCGGTCATGACCGCAGGGTCGCCACCATCCGCAGCGGATTCGAGAGGAGGGAGAGGGCCGGCAGAATGCCGCCGACCACGATGTCGGCAGCCATCAGGGTCTCCACGGCGATTCCCTCTTCCAGCATCACGGCGACCCCCAGCGCGGAGGACTGGAGCATCAGCCGGTCGTTGCGTCCGTTGCCCATGCTCACCGTCTGCGCTGCTCCGAGCCCCTCCACATAGGCGAGCTTCGCTTCCGCCTGCCGCGCCTTGGGAAGGATCGACACCCTGCAGGAGACGCCTTCCAGCGCTCTCTCGGCCATGCCGAAGGTGTCCGCCGTGATCACGTGGACGGCGATGCTCGCCGAGAGCTGATTCAGGGCGGTCCCGACGCCTTGGATCAGGCGGCCGTCCACGGCGAGGGTGCCGTTGTAGTCCAGTACCAGGTGGTTCAGCCGCAATCGTTTATCGCCGGGAACATCGACTTCGATCATTCTCGCCTCCTTTGGAAGAGTGTCTCGAGCAGGCAGCACGCCACGGCGCAGCCGATGCGGATCTTACTGTGGCGGAGAGGCGGATGCAAGGGCAAACATCGGCCCGCCCACGTCCTTCCTGCCCCCCCATCATCCCGATGGGGAGAGCAGTGCCGGCTTCAGCCGGTAGAAGCCGTCGAGATGGACCAGCCAGTAGATCTCGTACACCAGGTTGCGGCTGTTGAAGGATATCACCTCTCCCCGCTTCAGCGACGCATAGATCAGATCAAAATGGCCGGCACCCGCCATGCGATAGATCATGGCCGCATGACCGTCTTTGAGCACCATCAGATCCCCGGGCTGGATCGCGTCCGGATCCACCCGCACGGTCCGGGACAGCAGCATCTCCATGGGCATATAGCCGGGAAACGACAGCCCGGCCGTTTCCGCGGCATCCTGGTAAATGGCGCACAGGAGGTGCGAGTTGTCCGCCGCGCCGTGGTGGAAAGGGTCCGCCCCAAAGGCATAGGGCGTCCCGATATACCGCTCGGCAGCGGCGGGGATGCTTTCGCGGAACGCCGCGAGATCGGCCTCGTCCGGAGCCGCCGGCGCCGGGACCTGCCAGATCAGGACGAGCACGGCCGCAAGCCCGAAAACCGCCGGACGGAGTCGATTCGAGAAGCGCCGCGGGGTGCGATTTGACGGATTCTGGATCACAGGGTTCGGTATCACAGGCTCTCCCCTTCCTTGCGTGGTTGAAGCGTCGGCCGCCGCAGGACCTCTCCCGGCCGTTCCATCCCGATTGTGCAGAAAGCGGCGTGCCATGCCGGCAGAGAAGGATCCCGCAGGTCGGGCCCCTGCATCCGGCATTTAACCAATGACTTGGAGCGTGTTTTTTGATATCATTCCTTATTACATAAGGCAACCGTAGGTCCACCAGCGGATCGAAAGATCGTCCGGGAACTGTCATGAGCCAGGAATCCGTTCAGAATCAATGCATTTTTCACGTCTTTGACGGCCTTCGGGAGGGGCTTTCGCATTTTTCCCCCCCCAGCAGAGTGGCGCTGGTCTATGCGGTCCGGCCCGAGGACCCCATCCGGATCTACGACCCCCAGCTGCTCCTGCAGGGGCATGAACCGAAACTGAAAGAGCTCTACCTGGATAACGACGCCTGGCGGGATGCGGAACTCGACTGCAGCCGGATGAAAAAATTCGAGGTCCAGCACGAAGGCAACCTCCAGCTGGCCGGACTCATCTCCTTCGGCGGCAGATCGCGATCCATCGCCTACCAGATGTGGTTCACGGAGCATCACCCGGACATGTGCTCCACCGGGCCGACGGAAAGATGGCTCGAGCATGCCGTATGGCTTCTCTCCCAGGACATGGCCAACGCCGATGTCCCCTGCATCGGGACATCGGGGTATGTCCTGCGCGAATACGCCACCCACGCCGTCCGGGACTATATCGTGGACGAGCGCATCAACCTCATCGGATGGGACACCCACATCCGGGTCTACCCGACCCTCGATGCGGTGCTGGGCATCTCCGAGACCTTCGAAGAGGGCGTCTGGCCCCGGGGCGTTTTGGTCTTCGTGGAACCGAGCGCCGTGGGCGACATTCGTTTTATCGCTCGATTCCCGGCGCTGGAGCGCCCCCAGCTCAAAAACTACAAACATGTCCGGAAGCTTCTCCTTTCCGTCGAGAATTCGGATAGACGCCTCATTTCCGACGGCAAAAGCATCATCGGCATCGCCATCGGCACGATGCCCCGGGGCTGCATCATCGCCGACTTCCGTTCCGGCCATGGGTTTCTGCGTCTCAACGGCGACCTGATCTGCAGCTTTTTTGACGGACGGTTCCATTCCTCGACCCGCCAGGCCAAGCTGGTCCAGGTCGAAGAGACCCTCCTGGAATACGGACGGAATCCCAACGACGGCAACGCTCTTTTCAAAATGATCGCCAATATCGTCCATAACGCCCAGGAACAGCGCCACGGCTGCACCCTGGTCATCGACCTCAACCCCGAACCCATCCGGATATCCGGCCAGCATCTCGAACAGCCGCTCGACCTGAGGCAGCCTCCGCTCCTGGAGCTCGCCAAGTCCCTCGCCACCGTCGACGGCGCCCTCCACATCGGCAGAGACCTCCACCTCCACGGCTTTGCCTGTCTCCTGGACGGCTACGCCGTCCCCGGCGAAGACCGCTCCCGGGGCGCCCGGTACAATTCCGCCCTCCGATTCACCAATCTCCACGAACACCTGATGGCCGTGGTGGTCTCTGCGGATCGGCCGGTGTCGGTCATCCAGGGCGGCGTGGAGCTCACGGCGCGGTGCGAATGGAAGCCCCTCTACGGCTACGTGGCCACGCCGCCGACGCTGGAATCCTATATCAAACGGTCCCGGTAGCCCCGGTCCAAAGCGCCTTCCCGCGCCCGGCTGCCAGTGTCGGCCCGCCGGACGATGCCGCGGCATTAGGAATCAGAGGCGATGCCATTGAGGCTTCTATCGATTTTGATGTCGTATTTCTGGAGTTTGTATCGGAGGGTGCGGGGGCTGATGTTGAGCAGCCTGGACGCTTTCTCCCGGTCACCGCGGGTTCGGTGGAGGACGTCGAGAATGGCTTTCGTCTCGGCATTCTTCCGGATTTCGGCCAGATCCATCACCTCGGCAGGCTCCTCGAAATGCCAGAGAAAATCCGATGGCAGGTCTTGGACGCAGACCCGGCTGCCGTTGTTGATGATGAAGATGCGCTCCATCATGTTTTTCAATTCCCGGACATTCCCGGGCCAGTCATACCGGACAAAAAGATCGATGACGCCGTCGTGCAGGACGGGCTTGGCCTTTTTGTAGATCGCCTCGAACTGGTCCAGAAAATAGGCCACCATCCCGGGAATGGCATTTTTCCGTTCTCTCAGGGGGGGCAGGTAGATGGGGATCACCTGGAGCCGATAGAAAAGGTCCTCCCGGAAAGCCCCTTTGCGGATCTCCTCCTTGAGATCCTTGTTGGTCGCGGAAATCACGCGGACATTCACCTGGATCAGGTCGCTGCCGCCGATTCGCATGAACTGGAAGTCCTCGAGGACGCGCAGAAAATCGATCTGGTTGTCGATGGGCAGCTCGCCCACCTCGTCGAGAAACAGGGTCCCCCTGTGCGCCGCTTCAAAGCAGCCGATCTTCTGCTCGACCGCGCCGGTGAATGCGCCCTTCTCATGGCCGAAGAGCTTGTCTTCAAACATGATGCCGGAGAGGATGCCGCAGTTGACCGGCACAAAGGGGTACCCGGCGCGCGGGCTCTGCAGGTGGATGATCTTTGCCAGCATCTCCTTTCCCGTACCGCTTTCTCCCATGAGCAGCACGTTGACGTCGTACCGGGCCACCTGCCGCACCACGGCCATGATCTCTTTCATGGCATCACAGCCGAGGACGAATTCGTCCAAGGCCGATCGATCCGCGGATTCGGGAAACATGTAGCGGGACTTCATCTCATCACCATTCGTTCTGCATATGGAATTACGCCTTGCGAAGTAGCTCAATCCCGGAGGGTTGTCAATGGAAAACGGCAGCTTTATGCCTTCTGCGGCAAGAGTTTGCCGGAATCTCTCGGCGATGGAAATCCGCCACTTTTTTTTTCGGAGATATTCCTTCATTATTCCCTGCTTTTACACCCCCAAAGCCCCATATCCTGCTGGCTATGGCATTTTCTTTGCTATATCTATAACCTTTTTGAAACCGCCCAAGGATGGAGGCTGGCACCGGATGCATCGGAAAAACAGCATTGAACATTTTATGCATCCGCTCCACCATTATTTCAGCATCAGAGAAGAAGCGATGGTCGAAGCGGCGCTTTCGCTGCATTCCAGTGCTGTCCGCGCGGGCAAAATGCCTTATCTTGTGGTTACCGGCACCGACCGGCACGGCCGTGAGAGCGTCACCGGGTTTCTATCGTCCCGGGAGTTGGTTTTCGGCATTGCCGATCATTTCCTCAAGGGTGCCCGGAAAGTCGGCCCGATATTCTGGGAAGGGCTGCTCGAAGCGGAGATGCCGGCAGCCGTATCGAGGCGGGTATGCGAGATCATGGCGCCGGTTCCGGTCTGCATCGGGAGCACCCGGGACATCCTCGAGGCGGTCTTTGCGTTCAACAAGCACTGCGTCAGCTGCCTTCCCGTGCTGCAGCATCAGGAGGTCATCGGCATCCTCCATCTGGAGGACGTGCTGAACAGCTTTGTCAGAATCATGCACGGCGCCGAAGGGATGGAAAGCCATGCAGACGCCCGGGGGCCTTCGCCGCCGGCTGGGAAAAAATGATTCCGGTTCTACAGGAATCGGTTGGAAGATAAATACAAAAAGGCACGTTTCTTGAATTATCAACCCAAGGAGGTTCACTTTGAAGAGCCAACTCGTCAAGGATTACATGGTTCCGCTATCGGAATACGCCACCGTCTCCAAGGATGCGACGCTCGCCGACGCGGTTAAGGCGCTGCAGGAATCCCAGGAGGGGTATGATCCGTCCAAATACCCTCACCGGGCCATCCTGGTATATGACGAAAAGAAGGACGTCATCGGAAAGATCAGCCTGATCTGCATCCTGAGAGCCCTCGAGCCCAAATACGACGAAATGATTTCGGACAAGCGGGCCACGCACCTGGGCTTCACCCGGCAGTTTCAGAAGGCCATGCTGGAGCAGCTGCAGCTCTGGGAGGCCCCGCTCAAGGACATCTGCAAAAAAGCTTCGGACATCAAGGTGGAAAACTTCATGGTCGTCCCCGAGGAAGGGGAATATGTGGAAAAGGAGGCAAGCCTCGACGTAGCCATTCACCAGCTGGTCATGGGACACCACCAGTCCCTTCTGGTAACCGAAGGCAAAAAGATCGTCGGCATCCTGCGGCTGACGGACGTCTTCGTGGCGGTCTCTTCCATGGTCACCGCCTGCGAGATCTAACCGGCTACCAAGTGCATTAAACGGCTGAACCGTACCGTTTCACAGAGGAGGATTATCTTTATGGCAAGCGACGCTGCGGCAACATCGAACTCCAACAGCATCAACTGGAAAAAATATCTCTTTATACTGCTCGGCATTTTCTTCTTCCTGGTCGTCTACTATTCCCCCATGTGGCCCGACGCGGTGGATCCCGCCGGCAAGACCTTCTCCCTCACCAAGGAAGGCAAGGGCGCCATCGCCGTATTCCTGCTGGCGGGCACCTGGTGGGTCTTCGAGGTGGTTCCCATCGGCGTCACGAGCCTCGCCATCGGCGTTCTCCAGGTGCTCTTCATGATCCGGCCGGCGAATGTCGCCTTCAAGGATTTCATGGACCCCTCGGTCCTGTTTATCTTCGGCTCCATCGTCATCGGCCTGGTGTTCACCAAAACCGGTTTGACCCGACGGCTGGCCTACAAGATGCTGATGATCGTCGGCGAAAAGACGAGCATGATCTATCTGGGGTGCTTTCTCGTCACCGCCGCCCTCACGCACATCATGGCCCATACGGCGGTGGCGGCCACGATCTATCCCCTTCTTGTGGCGATCTATTCCCTCTACGGGGAAGGAGAGAAGCCGACCAAATTCGGCAAGGGGCTCTTCATGGGGATGGCCTACGTGGCCGGCGCCGGGAGCATCGTCACCCTGCTGGGTGCCGCCCGCGGTGCGGTCGCCCTGGGGTTTTTCAAGGACATCATGAAGCAGGACATCGGCTTCTTCGAGCTCTCCTACTACATGTTTCCGGTGGGATGGCTCATGACCTTCATCCTCTGGGGGTTTTTCATGCTCGTGCTCCGGCCCGAAAAGAAGACCATCCCCGGACTCAAGGAGCGGGCGAGAAAACTGAACGAAGATCTTGGCGGAATTACACGGCAGGAGGTCATCGCCGCCCTCATCGTCGGCATCGTCATCCTGGTGCTGGGGGTTTCGGCCGTCCTGAAAACCACGATCCCCGGGTTCGTGCCGCCCCATAAGACCGGCGTACTCCTGATCTCCACCATCCTGTTTTTCATCTTCGGCATTCTGGACATCAACGACCTGGAAGAGATTCCCTGGAACATCATCCTGCTCTTCGCCGGCGCCATGAGCATCGGCTTCTGCCTCTGGGAGACCGGTGCGGCAGAGTGGATGGCCATCAACTGGCTGACCATCTTTCAGGAATCCAACTGGTTCGTCTTCGTGATGGGCATCGCCTTTTTCGTCATGATGATGACCAATTTCATCATGAACGTGGCCGCCATCGCCATCTCGCTGCCGGTGGCGCTGGTCATCGCCCCCTATCTGGGCGTCGCGGGGGAGGTGATCCTGTTCGCCTCCCTGGTCGTGGCGGGCATGCCGTTCCTGCTGCTGGTGGGCGCCGCCCCC
>CAJXSB010000067.1 GCA_913060435.1 uncultured Desulfococcus sp. | reverse complement strand
GGTGGTGGTGTCCGTCTGGCGCTCGCCGTTGAGCTGCTCGAGCAGCAGCGGCACCGTGAGCGAGTCGGACGTGTTGAGGAAGGCCAGCGGCAGCAGGAACTCGTTCCACGTCCAGATGAAGAAGAACACCATCAGCACGGACAGCGTGGGCCGCACGATCGGCACGATCACCGAGCGCAGCGTGCGCCAGCGGGTCGCGCCGTCGACCGCGGCGGCCTCGAGGATCTCCTTGGGAAACGTGCCCAGCAGGCTCGACAGCAGGTAGGTGCCGAAGGCCGACTGGATCACCACGAACGTGAGGATCACGGACCACGGGTTCGACAGCAGGCCCCAGTCGTCGTAGAGCTGGAACAGCGGGTCGAACAGCATCTCCTGGGGGACCAGGTTGGCCATGAGGAACACGAGCACGATCCACGTGCGGCCCTTGACGCGGCCGATGCCGATCGCGAACGAGTTGAGCACGGACACGCCCACGGCGAGCACCGCGACCATGGTCGAGATGAACACCGAGTTCCACAGCGCGCGCGGGAAGTTCTGGGTCTCCCAGAAGGTGCGGATGCCGTCGAAGCTGAGCGCCTCGGGGAACTCCAGCGGGCCCGAGTTCGCGTAGTCCGCGGGGGACTTGAACGCGTTGAGCAGCAGCAGGAGCATCGGGAACACGACGGCGAGCGCGCCCAGGACCGCGAGGATCAGCAGCACCCACTCGGCGGCCGTGCGCGGGCGCGCCTTGTTGTGGGTCTGGGGCTCCGGCGCGGAGGTGGCGGGGGCCTGAACGGTGGCGGTCATGGCGTCACGCGTCCTTTCGCTCGGCGCGGTTCTGCACGCGGATGAAGATGATGGCGACCACGACCACGAGGATCGTGATGGCGGTGGCGATGGTGGCGGCGTAGCCCTTGTCGGTGCCGCGGATGAACTCCTGGTACGCGTAGAACGACGGCACGTACGTCGACTTGGACGGCCCACCGTTGGTCAGGATGAACACCGGCGCGAACACCTTGAGGGCCGCGATGGTGGTGGTGAGGGCGACCACGAACACCTCGGGCTGGATCATCGGCAGCGTGATGGCGCGGAAGCGCTGGAACCAGTTCGCGCCGTCGAGCTCCGCCGCCTCGTACAGCTGCGGGTCGACGCGCTGCAGCGCCGCCATGAAGATCACCACGGGGTAGCCGATCTGGATCCAGATCATCAGCACCATGACGGAGCCCATCGCGGTGCTGTACTGGCCGCCGAGCCAGTTGATCTCGACCGTGCTGCCGGTGATGGCCGACAGGAACTGGTTGAGCACGCCGTCGGAGTTGGGCTTGAGGATCCAGCTGAACATCACGCCGGCGACGGCGATGGGGAGGATCTGCGGCAGGTAGTAGGTCGCGCGCAGGAAGCTCGACAGGCTCGCGCCGAAGCGCCGGCCCACCACGTCGAACAGCAGCGCCGCGATGATCAGGCCCAGCAGGGTCGGCACGATCACCATCGCGATGATGACCAGCACGATGTTCTGGAAGGACTGCAGGAACTCCTGGTCGCCGAACAGCGCGACCCAGTTCTCGAGGCCCGCGAACTCCTCCTCGGCGCGGCCGCCGCGCCAGTGGAAGAAGCTCAGCCGCACGTTGCGGACGATCGGGTAGAAGATGACGATCGCGACGAGGATCGCGCCCGGCACCAGGTACAGCCAGTAGCCGAGCTTGCTCGAGTCGCGCTGCGGGATGCGCGCCGGGTCGTCGTCGCGGCGGGCGCGCGCGGGCCGGGTGGCCTGGGGGGAGGTGCTCATGAAGGGGTCCGTCTCCGGCGGGGCCCGGGCCGCGTGGGCCCGGACCCCGCCAAGGTGAGGTGCGGGGGACTAGCGGAGGTCCGCCACGTAGCTCTCGTAGTAGTCCATGAGCTGGGCCTGCGCCTCCTCCGGGGTGGCGTCGCCGTTGACCAGGGACTGCATCACGGAGTTGAGGTCGCCGTAGAAGGTCGGGGTCGGCCAGTCGGGGTAGAAGGACAGGCCGTCGCGGTCGTTGACCTCGTTGAACAGCTCGATGAGCGCCTGGGCGTCCGCGTCCTGGATGTCGCTGGTGTCCGCGGCGACGGGCAGGCCGCCCGACTCGCCCAGCAGCGCCTGGACCTCGGGGCGCATCGTGATGTCGATGAAGATCTCCGCGAGCTCGGGCTGCTGAGACTCCACCGGGACCACCCAGATGTTGCCGCCGGAGCCCGGGGTGAGCTCGGTGCCGGGCCAGTTGGTGATGCCCAGCTCGAAGCCGGTGATGTCCGACAGCATGCGGCCGTACCACCACGAGCCCGAGTAGAACATCGGCACGTCGCCGTTGATGAACTGCAGGCCCGCGTCCTCGGCGGTCATGCCGGACACCTCGGAGCTGATGTAGCCCTGGTCGACCCAGTCCGCGAGGGTCTCGGTCGCGTACGAGATCTCCGGGCCGCTCCAGTCGACCTCGTCGGTGTAGAGCTGGTACGCGTCGACCCACGAGCGGTCGCCCTGGCTCAGCGCGAGCTGGTACCAGAGCTGGCCCATCGGGTACTCCTGCGCGGACGTGGTGAGCGGCGTGACGCCCTCGTCCGCGAAGGCCTGCATGGCCGCCTCGAGGCCGGCCTCGTCGGTGGGCACCTCGACGCCGTACTCGTCGAACAGGTCCTGGTTGTAGTAGAGGAACACGAACTCGCCGTAGTTCGGGACGCCGTAGAACGAGCCGGAGCCCATCACGCCGTCCTCGTCGTACATCGCGATGGTGTCGATGCCCGCGCCGAGCATGTCCGCCCAGCCGTAGGTCTCGTAGGCCTCGTCGAGCGGGAGGATCACGCCGGTCGCGGCGAGCTGGCCGGCGGTGCCGTTGCCCTTGTTGTACTCGGACACGTCGGGCGCGTCCGAGGAGTCGAAGAGCTGCTGGGCCGAGGCGTTGAGGTCCTCGAACGCCGTGACCTCGAGGTTGACGGTCGCGCCCGTCTCCTCCTCGAAGATCTCGATCGCGCGGTTCCAGGCGATGCCCATCGCCGAGTCCTCGCCCTCGTAGTGCATGACGGTCAGCGTCTCGCCGCTCCAGTCGCCGTCGCCGGCGGC
Source organism: uncultured Desulfococcus sp. (assembly GCA_913060435.1). Taxonomy (GTDB): domain Bacteria; phylum Desulfobacterota; class Desulfobacteria; order Desulfobacterales; family Desulfococcaceae; genus Desulfococcus. Next base: position 12,668 of record CAJXSB010000067.1, on the reverse strand, counting down.
GGCGCTCGAGCAGGATCCAGCCGAGCTGACGCCCTTCGTGTGCCGGCAGGATATGCTACTCCGCCCCGATTACCGCCGCATCGCCGCGGAGATTGGCGACATCGTCGAATCCAAGCAGGAGGCCTACGGCGACTCGTTCGGCCGGTCCGGCGCGGTCCTGCGGATCCTCTACCCCGAAGGCCTCTGGCCCGAGCAGTACGACGACATGCTCGCCGTGGCCCGGATCATCGACAAGCTCTTCCGGGTCGCCACGGACCGGGACGCCTTCGGCGAATCCCCGTTCCGCGACATCGCAGGCTACGGCATCCTCGGCGCCGGGAGGACGGCGGCATGATATCGGCCCGCATCCGGGTGCCGGCCCGGGACGGCATGGCCGAGGGGCGGGGCCGGTTCCGGTTCACGGCGGCCGAACGCAGGGTGCTGCGCCGGAAAAAGCCGATCCAGGTCTCGGTCTGGGCCGAGCGGCACCGGTGGCTGACCCAGTCGGTCATCTCGGGCCCCTGGCGGAACGCGGTGACGCCCTATCTCACGGGCATCATGGACGCGGCGGTCTTCCCCTCAGTGGAGACGGTCATCATCTGCAAGGCGCCCCAGGTCGGCGGGACCGAGGCGGCCCACAACTTCGTCGGGTACACCATCGACCGGGCGCCGGGCCCGGTCATGTACGTCTACCCGGACAAGGGGACCGCGGCGGACAACTCCAAGGACCGGATCCTGCCGATGCTGACCGACTCCCCCCTGATGCGGACGTTCCTGACGGGCCTGGACGACGATCAGGCCCAGCTCCGGATCAAGCTCAAGCACGTCATCATCTACCTGGCCTGGAGCCACTCGCCCACCAGCCTGGCCAACAAGCCTTGCCGCTACGTCATCTTCGACGAGGTGGACAAATACCCGGACACGGCCGGCCGCAAGGAGGCCGACCCCATCTCCCTCGGCGAAAAGCGGACCGTCACCTATCGATCGTCCCGGAAGTCGAAGATCTGGAAGCTCTCGACCCCGACCATCGAGGCGGGCCCCATCTGGGTGGCCTTCACCGAGGAGGCCCAGGCCCGGTTCGACTACTGGGTGCGCTGCCCAGCCTGCGGCAAGGCCCAAGTGATGATCTTCGACCGGATCCGCTGGCCTGAGGACGAGCGGGACCCCGGCAGGATCGAGTCGGAGCGGCTGGCCCGGTACCACTGCGACGGGTGCGACGCCCGCTGGGACGACGGCGACCGGCGCAGGGCGGTTGCCGAAGGCGAGTGGCGGGAGCGGGGTTCGGGGCTCGAGCTCTCGGCCCACCTCAAGGCCTTTCAGCCGGCCAAGGCCGGTTTCCACATCCCGTCTTGGGTGTCGCCCTTTGTATCGCTCTCCAGCCCGGCAGCGGCCTTCCTCCTGGCCCAGCAGGACAAGAGCGGCGACAAAACCAAGCTCAAGGACTTCATGAACAACCACAAGGCCGAGCCGTGGGTGATCTACCGGACCGAGCGGGACGAGGCCCGGGTGCTGCGCCTCTGCGACGACCGGCCCCGGGGCGTGGTGCCCGGTGGAGGGGCGGTGGCGGCCCTCACGGCCGGGGTCGACACCCAGAAGCACGGGTTCTGGTTTGAGATCCGGGCCTGGGGATGGGGCATGGACCAGGAGTCCTGGATGATCCGGGAGGGGTTCGTGGAGTCGTTCGAGGCCCTGTCCCGGGTGCTCTTCTCCGACGCCTACACCGATGCCGACGGCAAGGCCTACATGGTCCAGCTGGCCGTCCAGGACGCCATGGGCGGCACCCAGCGCCAAACCATGGGCATCGGCACCCGCATTTCGCAGCGCTTTGCGGCGGTTGGGGGTGAGGATCTGCAGGAAGTGCCGCGTTCCCTTCCCAGCACCCTCGAAATAACCGGAATTGGAGCATAAAATGAGGGCTCACTTTACAGGCAGTGATATCATTACACTTCTAAAAGCAGAAAAGCCTTATTTGAATGAAAAATTTGGCGTGGTGAGCATCGGACTTTTTGGCTCATTTGCCAGGGATATGCCACAAGATGACAGCGACATCGACTTGATGGTTGAACTCAAAGAACCCCGATTCGACTGGATTGCAGGGCTGCAAATCTACCTTGAAAAAAAGTTAGATCGGAAAATAGAGATCGTTCGGAAAAGCAGCAGATTCAACAGTCGCTTCACCCAACAAGTTGAAAAAGAAGTCATTTATGCCTGATCATATAGTCATCGAAAATCTGCATAGCATCATCGAATCAATCGAAATGATTGAAAAGCGTTTTTCCGGTATCACCCGATGTTGTACGCCGCCATCTTGGCATAGAGCGTCCGCCGGCCGATGCCCAAAATCTCTGCGGCCCGGGAGCGGTTGCCCTCGGCGGCGGCAAGGGCGCTCCGGATGACCTGGCGCTCGGCAGCCTCGACCGCCTGCTTCAGGGTGAGGGGGTGCTGCTGCGCCTTGTGCCCTTGGAACGAGGGGGCCGGAGAGAGGCACTCGGCAGTGATGGCCGGGCCTTCGGCCAGCAGGACAGCCCGCTCGAGCACATTCTTCAGCTCCCGGATGTTCCCCTTCCAGGGCGCCTCCATGAAGGCCTGGAGCACAACCGGGTCGACCTTGGAGACCCGCCGATTGTGTTGCCGGTTAAGCTCCCGCACGAAGGTCCGCACAAACGGGATGATATCCTCCCGCCGCTCCCGCAGGGGCGGCAGAAACAGGGGAATCACCGCCAGGCGGTAATAGAGGTCCTCCCGGAAGCGGCCTGCCTCCACCGCTGCGGGAAGATCCCGGTGGGTGGCCGAGATGTAGCGGACGTCGATGGCGGTACTCCGGGTGCCCCCCACCGGCTTGATGATAAGCTCCTGGATCGCCCGGAGGAGCTTGGTCTGGGTGGCGGGGGACATCTCGCCGATCTCGTCGAGGAAGATGGTGCCGCCGTCCGCCTCCTCCAGGAGCCCTCTTTTGGCCCGGACCGCTCCGGTGAAGGCTCCCTTGACGTGGCCGAAGAGTTCGCTCTCGATGAGATTCTCCGGAAGCGCGCCGCAGTCGATGGTCACGAAGGGCCCCTCCCGCCGCCGGCTCGTCTCGTGGATCCGCCGGGCGAAGACCGTCTTTCCCGTGCCGGTCTCTCCCTGGATGAGCACCGGCGCGTCCGATGCCGATATCTTCTCGATGGTCTGCAGGATCTCCCGGACCCGCTGGTTCTTCCCAACGACAATCGCCCGATCGCCCCACTCCTCATCGGCGTGGATCCGTGCCAGCTTTCGGTGGAGCTTGCCGAACTCGACCGCCCGGCGCACCAGGATCGCCAGTTCGCCGGGCTTGAACGGCTTGGTCACGTAGTGGAATGCCCCGATCTTGATCGCCTCCACCGCTGTTTCGATGGTGCCGGCGCCGGTAATCATGATGAAAGGCAGGTCCCGGTCGGTCTCCCGGATCATCCGCAGCAGATCGAGCCCCGAAAGCCCACCCAGGGCCTGGTCGCACACCACCAGGTCGTAGGCGGTCTGGGAGAGGAGGTCCCACGCCTCCTCTCCCGAGGCCGCTGATGCTGCTGCATACCCCCTCCGCGAAAAATACCGGGCCAGGAACCGGCGCATCTCCGGCTCGTCCTCCACAAAAAGAATCCTATCGCCCATGGACCGCCTCTCCTGTAATGCCGGTGTCCGGGCCCGCCTGGGGGATCCGGACGGTCATCCGCGCCCCGCCGTCACTCCCGGCAGTGCAGCGGATGTCGCCGCCGTGCCGCCCGACGATGCTCCGGGCCACGAAGAGCCCCAGGCCGAAGCCCCCCTGCTTTCCCCGGGTGAAAAAGGGCTCGAAAATCCGCTCCCGGTCCGCCTCGGGGACGCCCCGCCCCGTGTCCTCGACCACGGCGGAGACCACGGGGGCCTGCCCCGAACGCTCGGCCACCAGCCAGATGCGGACGGCGCCGCCGGCGTCCACGTTATCGGCGGCGTTCAGGAGGAGGTTGATGAAAACCTGCTGCAGCCCGTCAGCGTCCCCCCGCACCTGGAATCGGCCCGGCGGCAGGTCCGTTTCCAGTCGGATCTTCTTGAGCCGGGGCCGGACAAAACCAACGCACGCCTCGATCAGGGATGCCAGGTCGACAATGCTGCGGGCCGCCGGCCCTTGGGGCTTCGGGTTCTGGGCGGCCTGGGCCAGGAGCGTCTCGGTGATGTGTCCTGCACGCACGGCATTGCGATGAATCACGGCGAGGCTCTCCTGGATTTCATCCGGCGGCAGCTCGCCGGTCATGATCTCCTCGGTGTGGGCCAGGACAATGCCGATGGGATTGTTGATCTCGTGGGCGACGGATGCCGCCATCTTTCCAATGGTGGCGAGCCGCTCCGCCTGGATCAGCTCGGCCTCCATCCGCTTGCGCCGGGTGATATCCCGGGCAAAGCAGCATGCCAGGGGGCTGCCGGCGCGGCCGTGGTAGATCCGGGCAGCCGCCATCTCGACGCTGCGGCTGTCGCCTTCGGCCGTGGCAAGGCGCATTTCCGCCCCGGCAGCGCCGTCCCGGAAGAGTCGCACAAGAAAGTGCTCCGCCGCCGGACGGGAGCCGTCGTCGACCAACGACGCCAGGGAAGTCCGGCGGAAGAAATCCTCGTCCCGGCCCAGCATCCTCCTCGCGCTGGTGTTGGCCTGGCGGATGCCGCCCCCTTCGTCGATCACAAAGAGCATGTCGGGCGACGATTCGATCACATCCCGGTATCGTTGTTCGGTGGCGCCCAGGTCCCGGGTGACCCGCGCCACCTCACGCTTGAGGGACCGGTTCCAGAGAAATACGGCACCGATCCCCGCCAGGGCAAGGCCGCCGGCGAGCCAGACGTAGATGCGATACCGCATCCAGAGCTGCTCCCAGGCCCGTTCGCCCAGCCATTTCTCCTGAACCCGGCCGAGGCTCCCGTCGCTGATGGCCATGCCGAGCCCCACGCTGAGCCGCTTGAGGAGGGCCGTGTCCCCCTTGGCCACGATGATGGCCAGGGGAAACTGCCCCAGGCTGACGCCGACCTGGCGGATGTGTGTCAGGCCGAACTCGGCGGCAAGGGTGCTGACCACTTGATCGGAGAGACTGACAAAGACCTGGGCCTGGTTCCTGTCGAGCATCCTGAGGGCCGCAAGCGTATCCCGGGCCTGGATGATGTTGGCGCCGTCGCCTTGCAGCCCTGGGTCCATGAAGGGCTGCCCGCGGACCACGACAATGGTCTTCCCCGCGGGCAGCTGCCGGGGGACCATGTCCGCATCCGGCTGATTGACATAGAAAAACCGCTTCACGAACAGGCGGATCTCAAGGTAGTCGTAGGCCTGCCGGATGGCGTCCGACAGGACGACGCCGCAGACCATCTCGATGCGCCCCTCGGCCAGGGCCGTGAGCAGGTCGTCGGGGTCGCCCACCAGAAACCGCGTCTCCTCGTCCATGACCCGACCGAGGGTCTCCATCACGTCAACGCTGTAGCCCCGGACCCGGTCTTCGCCTTCGCCCTGGTAGCTGAAGGGCGGAAAGCCGATGGGCATGCCGACCCGGAGGGCGGACCGGGCGGGGCTGACATGGATCAGGAGGAACGCCGCCGCCATGAAGCCCAGGAGCAGCGCCCGCCGCTGTTGACGAGAAGAAACGATGGATGGAATCATTAGGTAATGGTGCATGAAGATTGTCATCGATCGCCTTGTGGCGATATTGGTTTTCATTATCAATTAATATGACCGTATTTAGTTCGAACTCAGCTTTCGGGTTTCATTTACGCGATGGATAGAGGTGGTCTCCGGATCCGGTTTCCGCCCCATGAGCCGTGAGTTTTAGTGCCGCTTAAATGCAGCGGAGGAATAGCGGCCCGGACCTGTTTGAGCGAAGCGAGTTTCCGGGCCGCCCGGAGCAAATTTTAGCGGCACTTAAGCGAAACGGCGTGGGGCGGAAACCGGATCCGGAGACCGCCGGCGGATGAAACTCGAAAATTGCGGCTCGAATTTCATCCCCCGGCGGCCTCTGTCCATCGGGTAAACAAAGCTCCAGTCGGGACCCGCAATAGCCTGGATACCCCATGTCGCGGCCATGATCATGCTGTACCAGAGTACCAGACCGAAGCTGTGTGCCGAAATCGGCACAGACCGCATCCATGTGTGCCGATTTCAGCACACATCGGCATCCGCCATCAAGGATCTGGATCTTATCACAGCCGTAACTGTACGTAAATGCAGACGTTCATGTTTCTGGCACAGGTTTTGATATCAGTTTGTTATCAGTCTGATATTCGTTTGATATCAGTCTGGTCAACATACATCGGATCCGGCAGCCCTGCCGGGTCCCCCGGGAATCACCCCCAACACACCACATGTCAAGATACAAGGAGGAAGTTTATGAAGTCGATGAAGGGTTTTCTGGCAGCAGTAGCATTGACGCTGGCATCATTGCTGGTTTTCACGGGCGCCCCCCAGGCCGAGGAGGCCGGTGCACCGGAGAAGGTTACGGTGGTCTACGGCGGCTCCTCCTGGCTGGGGCATTACCCGGTCTGGGTCGGCATCGAGAAGGGCATCTTCCGGAACCACGGCCTGGGCGTACTATTCCAGAACTTCTACGCCTCGTCGGGACGCATGGGCTCCCTGGTGGCCGGCGACCTCGACATCGCCTCGACCGGATCGATCTCGGCCATCGCCCTGATGGCCTCGGGCAGCAAGGGGTTCATGACCTTCGCCACCCAGGATTCCTATGCCACGGTCGAAGGGCTCATCGCACGGGAAAACATCCAGTCCATCGCCGACCTCAAAGGCAAGAAGGTGGCTGCGCCCTTTGCCTCCTCCGCCCACGTCCTGGTCCTCGACCTCCTGGAGCAGAACGGCCTCGACCCGGACAAGGACCTCACCCTCCTCAACCTCAAGGTCAATGAAATGCCTGCGGCCATGGCATCGGGAGAGATCGACGCCTGCGCCGCGTGGACGCCCCATTTCAACAAGCTCCTCAACATGGAAGGCAACCACCTCCTGGCCGACGACACCGCCTTCAGCCTCTACAAGCAGTTCAGCCTGGGGCCCGGGCCCGACATCATGGTGGTCCGCCGCGAGTTCGCGGAGAAGTACCCCAACACCTGCAAGGCCTTTGTCAAGGGTTATTTCGAAGCGGTGGAGATGCTCAGGACACAGCCCAAGGAGTGCGCCGAAGTCCTGGTGAAGCTGACCAACCTGAGCATGGAGGACCAGATGTCCGTCCTCAAGGACATCCAGTGGATCCCCGGCAGCGAACAGCGGGCCCTCATGGTCGACCCCGGAAAGTTCACCGAGGGCATGCAGCGCCTGGCCGAGTTCCTGGTCAAGCACAAGCAGATCGACGCCGCGCCGGCCGTCAAGGAATGGGTCGCCGTGGACATGGTGCCCTGAGTATAACCGCCGCTGCGGGGCGGCTCGGCATGCCGGCCGCCCCGCATGGAAGGGAAATGTATGACATCGAAATCCAACAGCAGCATGGTATTCATCAGCGTGGGGTCGCTGGTCATTTTTCTCGCCTTCTGGGAGCTGCTCTGCCGCATGGGCTTCATCGAGCCCCTCTTCATGCCGGCGCCGACCCAGATCCTCGCCCGGGCCGGCAAGATGCTCGGCGACGGCAGCCTCCTGCAGCACACCCTCGCCTCGACCCGGCGCGTCATGGTCGGGTTCATGGTCTCGAGCCTGGTGGCGATCCCCTTCGGCATCTTCCTGGGGTCGTCGCGCTTCTTCATGGCCGTCTTCGACCCGTTCATTTCACTCCTCAGGCCCCTGCCCTCCATGAGCTGGATCCCCCTCTCCCTGCTCTGGCTCGGCATCACCGAAACCCAGAAGTACTCCATCGTCTTCATGGGCTCCTTCGCCCCGTCGCTCCTTTACATCATCGAGGCGACCAAGGGCATCGACCCGCTGTTGATCCGGGCCGCCCGCAACCTGGGGGCGTCGAACCTGGACGTCATGCGGGAGGTGATCCTGCCGGGCTCCCTGCCCCAGATCATCGCCGGCCTCAAGGTCATGCTGGGGATCGCCTGGACCTGCATCATCTCGGCCGAACTGGTGGCCGCCCGGGAGGGCCTCGGCTTCATGATCATGAACGGCAAGGAGTATTTCCAGACCGACACCGTGCTCCTGGGCATGGTGATGATCAGCATCACGGTCATGGTCATCGACGTGCTGTTCCGCAAATTTGAAAGGAGGCTCCTGCCATGGACCCGTCAGTAGCAGCATCGGCGGCAGCGCCGGAAAACGGCGTCGAAAAAGGCGCCGTCCCCAAAATCTCCGTCAAGGGCGTCACCAAGGTCTTCTCCAGCAAGCGGGGCGAGGTGACGGCCCTCAAGGAACTCTCCCTCGACATCCAGGACGGGGAGTTCATGGTCATCGTCGGGGCGTCGGGCTGCGGCAAGTCGACCCTGCTCAACCTCGTGGCCGGCTTCGACCATCCGACCGCGGGCGAGGTGCTTCTGGACGGCCGGCCCGTTGCCGGGATCACCCCGGAATGCGGCATGATCTTCCAGCAGTACGCGCTCTTTCCCTGGAAGACGGTCCAGGAGAACGTCGAGTTCGGACTCAAGATGAAGCGGATGCCAAAGCAGGAACGGCAGGAGCGGGCCGCCCGGTTCATCGACCTGGTGGGGCTGAACGGCTTCGAGAAGACCTACCCCCACCACCTCTCGGGCGGGATGAAGCAGCGGGTCTCCATCGCCCGGTCCCTGGCCAACAACCCCCAGGTCATGCTCCTGGACGAGCCCTTCGCCGCCCTCGACGCCATGACCCGGCAGGTGCTGCAGGAGCAGCTGGTGCGCATCTACGAGAAGCACCGGAAGACGATCATCTTCATCACCCACTCCATCGACGAGGCCCTCCTGCTCTCGTCGCGCATCGTCGTCATGACGGCGCGCCCGGGGCGGATCGCCCAGGAGATCACCAACGACCTGCCCCACCCGAGAAACGCCGACGTCCAGCTCTCGGACCGCTACATGGAGCTGAAGCGGCACATCTGGTCGAGCGTCCAGGCCGAGGTGTTGAAAAGCATGGAAGTGGAGGCGGGCCAGTGAAGGATGAGACGCGGCTCGTCCACGCGGGCAGGGATCCGGAGCGCCACTACGGCATCGTCAACATGCCGGTCTACCGGGCCTCGACGGTCCTCTCGCCGACGCTGGCGGATTTCAAGGCGCGTGCCAAAGGCGACCGGAAATACCGGGGCGTCCGGTACGGGGCCTACGGGACGCCCAGCACCTTCGCCCTGGCGGACGCCGTCGCCGGGCTCGAGGGCGGCGCCGGGGCCGTGGCCACGGCTTCGGGGCTCTCGGCCGTCACCATGGCCATCACCGCCTTTGTCGGGCGGGGGGATCACATCCTCGCGGCCGATACGGTCTACACCCCGACCCGGCAGTTCTGCGACGGCCCCCTGGCGCGCTTCGGCGTAGAGACGACCTACTACGACCCCCGGATCGGCGGGGAGATCGAGCGGCAGATCCGGCCCGAAACCCGGATCGTCTTCTGCGAATCGCCGGGGTCGCTTACCTTCGAGGTCCAGGACATCCCGGCCATCGCCGCCGCCGCCCACCGCCACGGCGCCCTGGTGCTCCTCGACAACACCTGGGCGACGCCGCTTTTCTTCAAGCCCTTCGACCACGGGGTCGACGTCTCGATCCAGGCCGGCACCAAATACATCGCCGGCCACTCGGACCTGGTGATCGGCATCATCACCGCCCGCACCGAAGAGCTGTTCCGGCGGATCAAGGAGACCACCTTCGCCTTCGGCGACATCCCCGGCCCCGACGACTGCTACCTGGCGCTGCGGGGGCTTCGCTCCATGGGGGCGCGGCTGCGGCAGCAGCAGGAGAGCGCCCTGGCGGTGGCCCGGTGGCTGTCGGAGCGCCCGGAGATCCGGCGGGTCATGCATCCGGCCCTGCCCGGCGACCCGGGGCACGACCTCTGGCAGCGGGACTTTACCGGCGCCAGCAGCCTCTTCGGCGTGGTGCTGAAGACCGGGAGCGAGGCGGCCGTGGCCCGGATGGTGGATGGATACCGCTTTTTCAAAATCGGCGCCTCATGGGGCGGGTATGAAAGCCTGGTGCTGCCGGCCGGACCGAAGCGGACACGGACTGCCGTGCCGTGGACCGAACCGGGATATGTGCTCCGCTACCACGTCGGGCTGGAGGATCCCGAAGACCTCATCTGCGACCTGGCCGACGGGTTCGCACGCCTCGGCACCGATGCATAAACGCGGTCAGCGCTTCAGGAGGGCGATGCACTCGACCTCGACGCGGGCGTCCTTGGGCAGGCGGGAGACCTCCACGCAGGCCCGGGCCGGCGGATCGGACGGGAAGAATTCGCCGTAGACCTCGTTGATCATGGCGAAATCATCCATGTCCCGGATGAACAGCGTGGCCTTCACCACGTTCTCGATGCTGCTGCCCGCCGCTGTCAAAACGGCGGCGAGGTTGGTCATGGCCTGGCGGGTTTCCGCCCGGATATCGGAATCGACCATGCTGCCGGTGGCAGGGTCGAGGGCGATCTGTCCGGAAACAAAGACCAGCGTATCGGTCTTGATAGCCTGGGAGTAGGGGCCGATGGCCTGGGGGGCATCGGCGGTCTTGACAATGCTGCGATGGATTGCGCTCATGTTCCGCCCCTTCATGGCAGGGATAGGCAGTAGCGAGGGCGCCCCGGAAGCCGGGGCGCCCTCGGTCGTTCATCTAAACTACACATAACTCCGGTAGTTGGGCTCGTAGATGTGGGACTGGATGAAGGCCCCCATGTCATCGGGCTTGGGAATGCCGGCAAGGCCCTGGTCAAAGGCGACCTCGGCCACGGCCGCGGCGATCTCGGCCGAGACCTCCCGGATCCGCGAGATCGGCGGGTAGATGCTGCCCCGCTCGAAATCCTCCCTGGCGACCGATTCAGCCAGCACCCGGGACGCGGTCATGAACATCTCGTCGGTCACGTGCCGCGACCGGGACGCCACGACCCCGAGGCCGACGCCCGGAAAGATGTAGGCGTTGTTCCCCTGCCCCGGCTCATAGGTCACGCCCTTGAGGTTGACGGGCTCGAAGGGGCTGCCAGAGGCGAAGACGGCGCGGCCGTCGGTCCAGGCATAGGCCTCCATGGCCGTGCACTCGGCGTTGGCCGTCGGGTTGGAGAGGGCGAAGACGATGGGGCGCTCGTTGCAGCGGGCCATCTCCTCGAGGATCGGCTGGGTGAAGGTCCTGGGCTGGCCGGAGACGCCGATGATGGCCGTGGGTTTGAGCGCCCGGACCGCGTCGACGAAATAGGCATGGTATTCAAAGTCATGGGCGTAGGGGAGCTTGTGCTCGGCCAGCTTCTGGCGGCTTTTGACGATGAGCCCCTTGGAGTCGGTGAACCAGCAGCGCTGCCGCGCCTCCTCCAGCGAAAGGCCCTCGTCCACCATGGCCCGGACGATCAGGTCGCCGATGCCGGTGCCGGCCTCGCCGGCCCCGAGGAAGAGGACCTTCTGGTCGACCAGCCGCTGGCCGGTCATCCGCATGGCGGCGTACATTCCCGCCAAGGCGACGCTCGCCGTCCCCTGGATGTCGTCGTTGAAGGTGCAGGCCCTTTCCCGGTAGCGATTGAGGAGGCGGAAGGCGTTGAGGTTCCCGAAATCCTCGAACTGGATCAGGGTATGGGGGAAATTCTCCTGAACCGCCATGATGAACTCTTCGATGAGGCTGTCGAATTCCTCGCCCCGGATCCTGGGGTGGCGCATGCCGAAATAGAGGGGGTCGTTCTGGAGGGTGACATTGTTGGTGCCGACGTCGATGGTCACCGGCAGGCACCACGAGGGGTGGATCCCGGCGCAGGCCGTGTAGAGCGAGAGCTTGCCCACGGGGATCCCCATGCCTGCCACGCCCAGGTCGCCCAGCCCCAGAATCCGCTCGCCGTCGGTGATGACGATGACGCGGACATCCTTGTTGGGCCAGTTCTTGAGGATCTTGGAGAATTTGCCTTTGTTCCGGGAAGAGACGAAAATGCCCTTGGGCCGGCGGAAGATATGGACATACTCCTGGCAGGCCAGGCCGACGGTGGGGGTGTAGATGATCGGCATCATCTCCTCGAGATAGTCGGCCAGCACCCGGTAGAAAAGGGTCTGGTTCCGGTCCTGGAGGGCCGCGAGAAAGATGTATTTCTCCAGGTCCGAGGTCTTCCTGCGGTAGTTCCCCATGACCCGAAGCACCTGTTCGGACATGGTGTTGATGCCCGGCGGCAGCAGCCCCCACAGCCCCAGTGCATCCCGCTCCTCGCGGGTAAAGGCGGTGCCCTTGTTGAGGGCGGGGTCGTAGAGGTAGTGGATATTCGACGGCATGCCTGCGGCATCCGGCAGCGGGGTCTTCACACGGGTCATGGTTTGCCTCCTTTACGCTTGATGGGGGTGCATGAGAAGTTTTCCACCCCCGGCGATGCCGATCCTCGGAACGTCAGGGGGGAAATGCTGTAGCGTTCCACCCCGGAAAGTTGAAAAACAGTCTTCATTTCATAAAACAGCGACCCTGTAAAGGAAACATTTCGGCCATGACGGCGCAGTCCGCCGCCCGCGTCATGCCGCCGAGGCGCTCTTCGCCTTTTTGGGGGTGCGCGCTTTTTTCGGCGCCTTCGACGATTCTTCAAAGGCCTCCCGCTCCTTGAGCCAGGCGCTGATTTTCGGGACGAACTGCTGCTGGATCTTGGAGCTGACGTAGATGCCGATGTGGCCCGTGGG
>CAJXSB010000066.1 GCA_913060435.1 uncultured Desulfococcus sp. | reverse complement strand
GACGGCGTGGACCCCCAGCTCGTCCATGACGACAACGGCAGGATCGACGGTCTTCTGCCGCAGGAGGGGGGCGATCATCCGCACGACGATCCCTGCAGCCATGATGAAGATGTGGCCGTCGTGCCGGGAAAAATGATCGGAAACTGCCGGCGAAAGGCGCGCGAACCGTTGGGCCGGCAATGCGCCCGCGACGGGTTCGAGGGCGGCGGAGAGGTAGATGGCGGCCCGGGGAAAGGCCGCCTGGAGCCTTGCGGCCATGTGCGCCCCATTGGGCGTGACGGCCCAGATGCCGATGTTATTCATGATGGGTGTCCATTGCTGCTGTGTGCGGCCGCCTTATTTTTCGCCGTAGGCGGCAAGCTTCCGCCGAAGGGTGTTGAGGCCGATGTCCAGGCGCCGGGCCGTCCGGCTCTTGTTCCGGCCGAATTTGCGGTAGACTTTTAATATATGGTCTCTTTCGACCTGGGCAAGGGTGGCGACGGGTGCCTCCTCCGCTTCCGGGGCGATGCCGGGGGGCGGCGTTTCGCCCCGTAGGGTGTCGGGCAGGCATCCGGGGAGGATCGCTCCCCCCTGGGCCAGGTTGACCGCGGATTGAATGACGGCCCTCAGCTCCCGGATGTTCCCCGGGTAGTCGTACTGCATGAGCAGGGCCATGGTCTGGACGTCGACCCGGCAGCGCCCGGCCTTTCCGCAGCACTCGTCCAGGAAGAGATTGATCAGGGGCGGGATGTCCGCCCGGCGCTCCCGCAGTGGCGGCAGGTGGAGCCAGCCGCCCCGGAGCCGGTAGTAGAGGTCCTGCCGGAACCGGCGCTGCTCGATGAGCTGCTCCATGTCCTCGTTGGTGGCGGCGATGATGCGCACGTCGGTCCGACGGGGCTGGTTGGTACCGATCTTCATGTATTCCCCGTCCTGGAGGACCCGCAGAAGCTTGCCCTGGAGGGCCATGGGAAGGATGCCGATCTCGTCGAGGAAGAGGGTGCCGCCGTCGGTGTGCTCGAGATAGCCGATGCGCGCCTTGTCGGCACCGGTGAAGGCCCCTTTGGCGTGGCCGAAAAACTCTGCATCGAAGAGGCTCTCGGTGACCGCGGCCATGTTGACGGTCGTCATGGGGCGTCCCGCCCGGGAGCTGGCCTTGTGGACGGCCTTGGCCAGGAGCTCCTTTCCCGTGCCGCTCTCGCCGGTGATCAGGATGGGAACGTCGCTGTGGGCGTGGAGCTCCGCCTCCTTGAGCACCTTGAGGACGTTTCGGGAGCGGGTGACGATCCCCCGGAAGGGCGACTTGTGGGTCAGTGTGGGCAGGCTCTTCTTCTTGTCGATGTCGAGGAGGTCGCGGAGGTGCTTCCGTTCGAGGGCCCGGCTGACGGCGAGGACGAGGTTCTCCTTGGAGACGGGCTTGAGAAGGTAGTCATAGGCCCCCTTCCGGATGCAGGCCACGGCGACCTGGACTTCGTTCACCGCCGTGACCATGACGCATTCGGTGTCCGGGCTGGTGTTCTTGATGCGGTCGAGGAGCGCCATCCCGTCCATATCCGGCATGTTGACATCGATGATGGCCAGGTGGAAGCGCTCGCCGCCGGCAAAGCGTTCGGCGGCCTGGCAGGGGTCGGCCTCGGGGGTGACATCCCGGTATCCCGCCCTTGCAAGCCGCCGGCGCAGGATATCGAGATAGTCCGGGTCGTCGTCGATCACGATAATTCTGTCGTCCATGGTTTGCCTGTTCCACGGTGAAGAGAGGGCTGCCATGGGCGATGCGTCGCTGCCGCGGGGTGCCTGGACGCATCGATCCGCAGGGTGATGCCTGGAGTTAGCATATCACGCCAACGAAGGCAAACATCATTCCAGAATGGCATATGCCAGAATGGCACAATTTCAGATAACCCTTTGATACATTGTTGTATACACCTCAAGCATATGCCAATATGGCATAGTGTCGACGGCTTTTATCGTTCTGGCGCCGGGCGTTTGGGTGCACCGAGGCCGGAAGATGGCGAACCCTCTTACCTTCTGCCGTGAGTGTTCGCGCCGCTTGGATGCCGTGGAGGATGAGCGGCCCGGACTTGTTTGATCGCAGTAAGTATCCGGGCCGCCCGGAACAACGCTCATCGGCACGTGAACAGAGCGGCGTGGGCGGAAACCGTACCCGGAGAAGACCGGCGGATGAAACTCGAACGTATAGATGAACGATGTGGCACGCACATTGCTTCAGACCATTGTAAGAGTTTGCGAAAATGGAAGGTCAACAGTTTACGGGTTCAAAGATACCCAAAAAAGGAGGTCGATGATGAGCGAAAAAGTCGTGTTGGTCGTGGATGACGAACCGGATGTGATCACCATCGTGGGGGGAAGGCTGAAAAAAGCCGGCTTTGCCGTGGAGTCCGCATACAATGGTGTGGAAGCCATCGAGAAGGTCAAGGCCAAACGTCCGGACTGCATCGTTCTCGATGTCATGATGCCTGAAAAAGACGGCTACGAGGTCTGTGCGGAGCTGAAGAAGGACCCGGAGACCTCGGACATCCCGATCGTGATGCTGACGGCGGTGGCCGACCACGTCGCCTCCACCCGCTACTCCCATTTCGACGGCATCAGCATGGAGGCGGAAGACTACATCCCCAAGGGGCCGGACTCCACCGAGCAGATCGTCCAGAGCGTCAAGGAGCTGCTTGAATAAGCCGTCCTTCCGATCCGATCATCTTTCCCGGCCCCCATGGCGGGCCGGCCCGCAGGGCATCCCCGAGTGGATGCCCTGCGGTCTATGACGCAGCCTCCGCCGAAATCTCCGCCGGCGCCGCGCACTCCGCCTCTTCGGACTTTTCGAGGGGGAGGGTTACGGTGAAGGTCGTCCCCTGGTCCACCCGGCTCTCCACCGCGATGGTGCCGTTCAGGCCGTCCACCAGGCTTTTCACGATGGGCAGCCCCAGCCCCGTACCGGTGATAAAGCGCGTCTTGTCGGTCTTCACCCGATAGAACCGTTCAAATATCTTGTCGAGGTATTTCTCGTCGATGCCGAACCCGGTATCCGAGACCACCACCTGGATTCGTCCGTTGTCGCTGCTGGCGCTGACCTCGATCGACCCCCCTTCCGGGGTGTAGTTGATGGCATTGGAGACGAGGTTCCCGAAGATGCTCTCCAGCGCCATGGGGTCGGCGGTGATGGGCGGCAGCGGTGCATCGGGCAGCGAGGCGGTGAGGGTCTGCTGCTTGGCGTCGGCCCTTGCGCCCAGGAACTCCACGATGCTCTTCAGGAGATCGTCGAGGCGCACGGCGACGGGTTCGCTGGTAACGGCCCCGGCCTCGATGCGCGAGAGGTCGAGGAGGTCTCCGATCAGGGAGATCAGCCCCTGGGTCTTCTCCTTGGCCCGGGAGAGGAGATACTGCTCCTGCTCCTTTTCGGCGGCGTTGTCGTCCGTCATCATGTCGCCCAGCACCAGGGCCAGCTGCTCGTGGATGGTGGAAAGGGGCGAGCGGAGCTCGTGGGTGACCTTGGCGACGAACTCGTTCTTGAGCTGGTCCAGGACCTTCATGGTGGTAATATTGACCAGGTTGATGACGGCGCCGATGCATTCGCCCTCCTCGCCCATGACCGGGCGCCCCTTGGCCATGAGGTAGACGTTGTTGGGCAGGGCCAGTTCATAGGACGGGGGGTCGTCCGTCGGGGCGTATCTTCCCGTTGAAATCTCCATGACCAGGTTGCAGAACCCCTCATCCGCCACATAGGCCTCGATCCGCTCCCCGGGCATCCGGCAGGAATCGACCCCTGTCAGGTGGAAAAAGGAGGGGTTCATCAGCACCACCTGGCCCCGCATATTGGTCACCACCAGGCCGCTGGGAAGGGACTCCAGGATAGTGCGGATCCGGCTCTTCTCCGTGCCCAGATCGAGGAGGGTCTTGCGCCGCTGGGCCTCGAGCATCTCGGTTTCCATGGTCAGGATGAGCTTTTCCCGGGCCCGGTCGACCACCATGCGGAGATGTTCGGGTTCGAAGGGTTTGGGGATGAAGTCGTAGGCCCCATGCTTCATCGCTTCGATGGCCGTTTCGATGGTGGCGAATCCGGTAATGATGATCACCAGGATCGAATCGTCCTCCTCTCGGATGTGCCGGAGAACCTCGAGGCCGTCCATGCCCGGCATCTTGAGGTCCAGGAGCACGATGGAGACCACCTCCTTCCGGATGATTTCGAGCCCCTCGACGCCCCGGCTGGCCGCGAAGGTCTGGAAGCCCATCCGGGTCAGGATCCGCTGGCAGGCAAACCGGATGCCGTCCTCGTCGTCGATCACCAGTACATTGATTTCGTCCATAGCTGATATCCTTCATTGTGATTCATGCCGGGCGGTTCCTGTTCCGTTATCCTGCGCCGAAGTTTCGGGCATGTCGAGGGGGAGTTCGATGGTGAAGACGGCCCCGCCCTCCGTTCGGTTGCGGACTTCGATCTGGCCGTGGTGCTCTTTAATGATGCTGTAGGCCAGACTCAGGCCGAGGCCGGTGCCCTCCCCCTCGTCCTTGGTGGTGTAGAACGGGTCGAAGATGTGGGGCAGCACCTCCCCGGGGATGCCCGGTCCGGTGTCGGATATTTCGATCACCGCCCGGCTTCTGTCGGGAAGGTGTTCGGTCTTGAGGTGCAGCTCGCCCTCGCCCCCCATGGCCTGGGCCGCGTTGATGATGAGATTCATGAAGACGTGGTTCAACTGCTGAATGTCCCCCGGCACCAGGGGCAGGCTGTCGTCGAAGTCCCGATGGATCTCGATGTTGTGGAAGAGGGTCTGCTTGTCGAGCAGGAAAAGTGTTCTCGCCAGGGCCGTGTTGATGTCGTGGGGCTTGATCTGGTATCGGGTCTGCCGGGCGAACTCCAGAAGCTCCTTGACCGTGTCCCGGCAACGCTGGGCGTCTTTAAGGATCCGGGAGAGGTCCTCCTGGATGGCCTCTTCGAGGTCGTAGTCTTCGAGTACCAGCTTGGTGAAGAGGGTGATGCTGCCCAGGGGGTTGTTGAGCTGGTGGGCCACCCCGGCGGAGAGCTTGCCCAGGGAGGCCATCTTATCGGCCTGGAGCAGCTGAAGGCGCGTCTTTTCCAGCTGCTCCTTCATTTCGATCTCCTCCCGGAGATCGTGGAAGAAGCCGATGGTCGCCACTTCCTCCCTGCCGTCGTAGACGATGGAAGCGTTGAGGCGGATGGGTACGGTGGAGCCGTCTTTGTGCTGGAGATCCACCTGGTAGAGCTTCAGCTTGCCCTTGCCCCCGAAGGCTTTGCTGCGCAGCTTCTTCATGATGTCGTAGGCGATGTCGTCCTGGGGATAGATGTCGTGGATCATGAGCTTGTGGAGCCCCTCGTACATGCTGTAGCCCGTGATCTCCACCGCGGCGTCGTTGAAGATGAAGATCTTCCCCTGCCGGTCGGCGGCGATGACGCCGTCCACCGAGCTGAGGATCAGGTTCTTGAGAAAAGCGTTCGACCGCTGCAGCTTCTCCTCGAGCCCCTCCACGAGTGGGACGTCGAAGTCGAGCATGGCGATGGCGTCCACCGGCGCCCCTTTGGATCCGTCTGCGGGCGGCAGGGGATAGAAGTAGTTGCAGTAGTTCTTCTCCTGGGCGAGGAAGCTCGATTTTTGAATGACGGTGGGGGCGTGGTTCTGGACGCTCTTCTCCATCGGACACTCCTCGCACGGCGAATCGCAGTTCCAGAGGACCTCGTGGCAGGAGCGCCCGATGATGTCCCGGTTGAAGCGGTGCTTGGTGAACTCGTTGGCGGCAAGGATGACATGGTCCGGGGAGACGACGATGATCTTTCGCTGGAAGCCGTCGATGGCCCGGATCAGGTACTCCTTTTCGGCATCGGTATGCATGGGCCTTCTCCTTGGTGGATGGTTCGGCCGGTCGTACGGATCGTGTTCATCCAATATCAAATATACCGTAATAAAATGGTATAATCAACATGGAAAAAATACAAATAAAAATAATAAATATTATTCAGTGTCCAGGCGGAGCCAATGACGGGCTATCGGCCGGCGGGCGCGAGATGGATGAGGTCGAGGGGGTGGGCCCCGTGGTCAAGGGTGATGATGGGGCGGCTGCCGGGCTGTGCATGGGGGGCGTCCCCCCCATCTTCCGCTGCAATCCGCCGGATCACGTCGGGTCTGGGGGAGCCTGCAGCGGAAAGAACCCGCACCGCCGCACCGGCGGTGATCTTGTTGCGCACATCCAGCAGGATGTCGGTTGCCGAGAGGCGCTGCAATACCTTTCCGGCGAAATCCTGCCGGATGCCGCCTTCGGGCCCGACGTAGGAGGGGACGGTCTGCCCGGGGTCGCCCAGGTAGAAGGCGGTGCAGTACCCCCGGTGGTTGACGCCGGCCAGGGCTTCCCGCCAGTCCGGCCGGACGCTGTAGGGCTTACCTCCGGCGGCCATGCAGGCGTCAATGGCCTCCCGATAGACCTTGACCACCGATGCGAGGTAGTTGATCCCCTTCATCCGCCCCTCGATTTTGAATGAATGGATGCCGGCGTCGATCATCGCCGGGATGTGGCCGATCATGCAGAGGTCCCGGGAGTTGAAGATATAGGCGCCGCGATCGTCCTCCAGGATCGGGTAGTGCTCCCCGGGCCGCTTCGCCTCCATGAGGGTGTAGCGGAACCGGCAGGGGTGGCTGCAGCGCCCCTGGTTGCTGTCCCTGCCCGTCATGAAGCTGCTCAACAGGCAGCGGCCCGAGTAGGAGATGCACATGGCGCCGTGAACGAAGGCTTCGATCTCCAGATCGCACCCGGAGGCGATCTCCCGGATCTCGTCGAGGGAAAGCTCCCGGGCCATGTTGACCCGCCGGGCGCCCAGGTCCTGCCAGAACCGGACGGTATCAAGGCTGGTGGTGTTGGCCTGGGTGCTGATGTGGATGGGGATCTCCGGGATGATGCGGCGGGCCATGCGGAAGATGCCCGGATCGGCGATGATCACGGCGTCGGGGCCGATGCGGCCCAGGGCTTCGAGATAGGATGAGATCCGCTCCGCCTCCCGGGTCCGGGGGTAGACATTGCAGGCGACGTAGACCCGAACGCCGCGCTGATGGGCAAACCGGACCGCCTGGTCCATCTCCGCCGGGCCGAAGTTTCCGGAAAAGTCCCTCAGGCTGAACGCTTTGCCTGCCAGGTAGACGGCGTCGGCGCCGTAGTGGACGGCGATCTCGAGCTTTTCGAAATTCCCGGCCGGTGCCAGGAGCTCAACAGCCTTTTTCGGGGCGGAAGGGGCGGGCGCCATGGGGATGCCTCAGGCTGGCGGCGGCGTCTCGGCCGGCGCCGTGCCGGTGATGATCCAGACCGGGTTCTGGGGGACGAGCCGGTCTCCCCAGGGCATCTTCTTCCCGCCGCTGACCTGGATCTGGAGGATCTCGACCCCAAACCCGAGGGATTCAAAGGTGGACAGGGCCGTTTCGATGTTCTGGACCAGGACGGTGTTGACCACCATGACGCCCCCGGCACCGAGGCGCCCGGCTGCCGCGGCCATGATCCGGCCCAGGTCTTTTCCGCCCCCGCCGATGAAGACCCGGTCGGGCGCCGGCAGGTCGTCTAACCCCTCGGGCAGGACCCGGTGGACGATAGTCATCCGGTCGATCCCGAACCGGTCGCGGTTGGCCCGGATGTGGGTGATCCGCCGCGAATGCTGCTCGACCGCCACGATGCGGCCGGTCCGGATGAAAAGGCCCGCCTCCACGGCGACGGAGCCGCTGCCGGCCCCCAGGTCCCACAGGACCAGGTCCGGGGCGGAGAGACGGAGCTTCGACAGGGTGACGGCCCGGACCTCGGGCTTGGTGATCAGGCCGTTTTCATGGACAAAGGCCGCTTCGGGCATCCCGGGATAGAAGGGCGGGGGCGCGGGGCGCTCCGGTGGAGTGCGGTAAAGGATCACCACGTTGGGCGACCGGAATTCGCTGCCGGCGGCCTCCTTCAGGGAGAGCCACCGGACCGCCTCGTCGTCCGCGCCGAGCTTTTCGAGGACACACATCTCAAATTTCTTGAAATCGTGGGCGATCATGAAGTCGGCCAGCCACGCCGGTGTATGGACCGTGTCGGTCAGGATGCCGATCTTGCGGTGCCCGGCAAGGGCCGCCAGCAGGGCGGCATCGTCCCGGCGTCCGTGAAGGCTGATGAGGCGGGCGTCGCTCCAGGCCATGCCGATCCGGGAAAACGCCGCGCCAATGGCAGAGATGTTGGGTAGAATACGGACGTTCTCCTGTCCAAAGGCGTTCAGCATCACCGATCCGATGCCGTAGAAAAGGGGGTCGCCGGAGGCGAGGACCACCACTTTTTTCCGGGTCATCGCAGCCCGGATGAACGCGATGACCGCCGGAATGTCTTTGGTGATCACCTTTTTCTCGGCCCGGGTCCCGGGAAAATAGTCCAGGTGCCGCTTCCCGCCGACAAGAACGTCGGCGGCTTCGATCTGCCGGCGATGGGCCGGGGTCAGGTCCTCCGGGGAGAGGCCGAGGCCGATGACGATGACGGGGTTCATGGGGTATTTTTTGCTTTCTCGTCGAAAATGGGGCTGCCGTCGAAGTCGAAGATGACGCCGCGGACCCGGAGGCGTTCCCCGGAGAAGCGGCGTGCGGCGTCGATCATGCCGCGGCCGACCCGGGAGATGAGCGCCGGGTGTTCGGCCCGGATGAAATCAAAGGCGTGGCGGGCCGTGTTGGCCCGGGCCACCCGGTCGGCGAAATCCGCATCCCGGCTGATCTCGAGGGCCCACGCCGAGAGACGCTTCAGGGTCAGGGCCGATTTTGCCGCGTGGGTATGGGGAATGCCCTGGGCCATCTTGACGGCCTTGCCGAAGAAGACCGCCATCCGGGCTTCACGGAACCCCATGGCCGCTGCGGCGTAGAGGGATGTCTCGAAAAAATCCCCGATCTGGATGAAGGCTTCCCCAGCGAGGCCGGGCCAGAGGGCCTGGGCAAAGCGCTCGCTCCGCCGGCCCGTGGTCAGGGCGACGGCGTCGAGGCCTGCGGCCCGGGCCACGGAAAGGGCCGAGCGGATGGTGGCGATGTAGGCGTCGTGGGACATGGGCCGCACGATGCCCGTCGTGCCCAGGATCGAGATGCCCCCCAGGATGCCCAGGCGGGCGTTGAGGGTCTTTTCGGCCAGGGCCTCGCCTTCGGGGACGAAGATCTCGACCCGGACCGTGCCGGTGCGGGGGCTGGCGGGGGAACCGGTTTGGAAACCCGTTTGGAAATCCGATGAGAGCGCATCGGCCACCGCCTGGCGGATCATCCGCCGGGGGCCGGGATTGATGGCCGGCTCGCCCGGCGCCACCTCGAGGCCGGGCTTGGTAACGCGTCCGACCCCCCGGCCGCCGGTCAGGCGGATCCGCCAGCCCGCTGCATCGGGCAGGAGGACCTCGCCCGGCCCGGGATCGCCGGGGGCCGCATCCCGAGGCTGCTGCTGCAGTGTGTCGGCCAGCCGAACCCTCGCACCGATCAGGGCCTTGTGGGTGACGTCGGGGTCGTCCCCGCCGTCCTTGATGACGGTGCATTCGACTTCACCGTCACCGGCAAGGCGGCAGGCGTGGATCTGGATAGTGAGTTCGCCCCCGCTCAGGGCGGGGATCGTCACCGATGTCGGAGTGCGGCTTTCCAGCAGGCGGATCAGCGCACCCCGGGTGGCAGCGGCTGCCGCTGCGCCCGTGGTGAACCCCGAGCGGAGCCTGGCATCGGGCTTGGGGCTCATGCGCTCCTGCCGGCCATGATGACAAGGGCGTTGACGACGCTGGCCGCGACATTGGAGCCGCCCTTCCGCCCGACGTTGGTGATGAAAGGGATGTCCAGGTCGAGCAGCGCCGCTTTGGACTCCGCCGCATTGACAAAGCCGACCGGCAGCCCGATGACCAGGGTGGGGTGGGCCTCGCCGGCCTGGACCTGCTCGATGAGGCGCAGGAGGGCGGTGGGGGCGTTTCCGATGACGTAGATCCCGCCGGCCAGCAGGGGGAGGGCCATGTCCACGGCGGCCTTGGCCCGGGTGATGCCTGCCTTTTCCGCATACATCCGGATGTCGGGCCGGCCGATGAGGCAGGAGACGCTCCCCCCCAGGGCCTCGATGGCGGCTTTCCGTATGCCGGCCCGGGCCATCTCCGTATCGGTGATGACGGCCTTCCCGCCCTGGATCGCCTCGATGCCCCGGGAGATGGCCTGGGGATGAAAGCGGACGGTCTCCATGTATTCGAAGTCGGCCGAGGTGTGGATCATGCGCCGGACGATCTCCCACTGGGCCGCGTCAAACCCATGCGCGCCGGCCTCGCGGTCGATGATCTGGAAACTCAGGGATTCGATTTCTTGGGGCTTCATCTGGAACGCTTCCTTTCATGGCGGTAGGTCCGGCAGGCCTCGACAAAATGCCCGGCGGCGTCGGGACAGCTGCCGAAATGGAGGTGGACATAGCTTCCCAGGGTGCGTCGGGACTGGTATCCCTCGCGTGTTTTGGGCTGGCCTGTCCGGTCCGAGATGGCGTAGACGGCCTGCCATTCCCCGGCTTCAGGGACCTCCTCGAGGCCCGAGTAATGGAACTCGTGGCCCCGCAGAATCGTCCCGGCCGGTCCGATGACGGTGTCTGCGGCCAAAGAGACCTCCCGGTATCCGAGGGAGCGGAGCCGCGGATACATCCGGGTGGCAAAGGGGAAGCAGCCGACCATGGGGCGGCGATTGCCCCCGGTGTCCCGGATCTCCCGGCCGAGGTACATGAAACCGCCGCATTCGCCGTAGATCGGCATGCCTGCAAGGCTCTGCTCCTGGATTTGCCGGCGCAGGTCCGCATTTTCGGCCAGCCGGTCGGCAAAGAGCTCCGGGTAGCCGCCGCCGAAATAGAGCCCGTCGATATCTTCGGGGAGGACGGGGTCCGAGATCGGGGAAAAAGGGACGATTTCGCCGCCCTGGGCCGCAAGGAGATCAAGGTTGTCCTGGTAGTAGAAGCAGAAGGCCTTGTCGGCGGCCACCCCGATCCGGACGGCGGGCGGCGCGGGAGTGGTGCCGGAGGCGGAGGCGGTGGGGCGCTTCGCGGGCCCGGCGATTTCCGGCAGATGCGCCAGAAAAGCGTCGATGTCGATATGCTGCTCGACCAGGTCGGCCAGTCGTCGGACCGTCTCCGGGGAGGCTTCGTGCTCCTCCCGGGTGACCAGGCCCAGGTGCCGTTCGGGGATGGCGACGGCCTCGTCCCGGGGGACGCCCCCCAGGCACGGCATCTTGACCCGGCCGTCGAGTGCGTCCCGGAGATAGGCGAGGTGCCGCTGGCTGCCGATGTTGTTGAAGATCACCCCGGCGAAGTCGAGGTCCGGGTCGAAGCTCTCGAAGCCGTGGACCAGGGCGGCGGCGCTGCGGGCCATGCTCTTGGCGTCGACGACGAGGACCACCGGCACCCCCGTCCACTTGGCCATCTGGGCCGTGGAGCCGGCCTCGCTCCGGCCGTCGTAGCCGTCGAAAAGCCCCATGACTCCTTCGATGACAGCGATGTCGGCGCCGGCCGAGGCCCGGGCGAATGCCGCCATGTTGTAGCTGCGCGGAAGCATCCAGCCGTCCAGGTTCCGGCTGACGGCGCCGGTGATGCGGGTGTGGTGGCCGGGGTCGATGAAGTCCGGCCCGACCTTGAACGGCGCCACGCCAAGCCCGCGGCGCCGGAGGGCGGCCATGAAGCCCAGCGTCATCGTTGTTTTGCCGCTGCCGCTTTTGGTGCCGGCAATGACGAACCCTTTGATGTCGACCTCCTTAAATGAAAGAAACCAAGTTTACGGGAAACTTGGTTTCGGGAAAACAGCGCTGCGCCCCTGTCGAGGGCGTTTTCGAAATGCTGCGGCGGCAGTGTGAGGCCACCGCAACGAAGGCATGAATACCAGGGATATCTGTCGAATTCAAGTCATATTTTCCCACGGGCCGCCTCCTGCCCGGCTCTTTGGACGCGGTCGAGAGAGGAGGGCGGCATGGTCTTCAGGAATGTTCCGGCCCGTGGCGGCAGGCTACCGGATTTCCACGTTGTCAAAATAGATGTCGGCGAACTCCCGCTCCCCGGTCTTCTTGTTGTTGTACCCGCCGATGGTGATGGTGTGTTCGCCCGCGGAAAGGGACCGCATGAAGGCTTCGGACTGCCATCCAGTGTCCTTTCCCTGGCCGCACAGTTCTTCCAGGACCTCTGACGGGCGGTCGTCGATCCTGGCAAGCACCTGGGCGCATTCGTCTGCATCGAATCCAGTCATGATCAGGCGGTAATCGAGGCTGACCTTGACTTCCGATGCGCCATGGAGATAGAAGCCCCCTTTCCATCCTCCAGAAATGCCGTCAAGAATGTCCATGCCGTTCACATTACCAAGCAGGACGTGCAGTTCACCGCTGTTCGATACGCCGCCGCTGGGAATGCATTCGCCGGAGGCGAATAGTGGATTATTGGTGCCATAGAATTCGTCGTCTTCGTAAATGAGGCTGTGATCGCACCCATTAAAATTCTCGAAAAGGAGGGGGAGGTTAACACAATGTATGGCTTCGGCGCAGTCCATATCATTGCAGTCGGTATGGCCGTCCCCATCGTTGTCGGTGTCGTCATCGCAGGAGATTTCGGTGCCGAACTCGCAAAGACCAATGCCATCGCAGTCACTGTCCCGACAGTCCGTAAGCCCATCGCTATCATCGTCCCTGCCGTCGCTGCATTCGCTTTCCGGTGGTGCCGGACATTCAGGCAATCCTCTGCAATTCGTGTCATCACAGTCCACCTGGGTGTCTCCATCATTGTCGAAATAGTCGTCACAAGTGATTTCCGTGCCGAATTCGCACTGGTCGACCCCGTCACAGTCGATGTCCAGGCAGTCGCTCTCTCCGTCATGGTCGTCGTCAAATCCGTTGCTGCAATTGGTTTCGGGTGTTGTGATGTCTCCCTGGGTGACTTCGATATCATCGAAGTAGATGTCGGCGACTTCCCCAGCAGATGTTTTTTTGTTGTTGTATCCGCCTACCGTGATGGTGTGGTCGCCGGGCTGCAGGGATCTATGAAGGATTTTCTCCTCCCATCCTGTATCCTGGCCTCGCCCGCAGAGATCCGCCAGGATTTCAACCGGTCCGTCATCGATTTTCACCATTGCCTGGGCGCATTCATCCGCGTCGAAATTTGTCATGACCTGCCGGTACCTGAGGCGGACCCGGCATTCTGCGGGATTGTTGACGAGGAAAGCGGTCGTCCATCCCCCGGACATGCCATTCAGGATGTCCGTGCCATTTACATTCCCAAGCTTCACGTGGACACAGCCACTGTTCTGGTAGCCGTCGGAGATGCGGTGATCGCCCGATGCAAAGAAGGGGTTGTCGGTGTCGTTGAATTCATCGTCGGCGTAAAAAAAGCCGTCCTCACCGCTGTTGAAGTCGGCCTGGAGGGCCGCAGCCCCATCGCAGTTCGGGGCGTCCGAGCAGTCGCTGTCTCGGCAGTCGGTATGGCCGTCACCGTTGTTGTCGATGTTGTCGCCACAGGTGCTTTCGGTGGCATACTCGCACTGGTCAAACCCGTCGCAGTCGAGGTCCAGACAGTCGGTCTGTCCGTCATGGTCGTCGTCAAGTCCGTTGCTGCAATTGGCTTCAGGCGCTGGTGCGCAATCATCGGGATCGGTGCGTTCATCGATGATATCGGTCACGTTGTCCCAGAGAGCTGTCATCACTCGGCCGCTGTTGCCATCATCGTAGAAATTGATGCACCCCCTCATGATAAGCCCTTTGGTATCCCGTGCCCACAAACCATAGGCATCAGCAATGCCATATCCTTGCACATTCGGATAATCCCCATCCATTTCGTCAGGGACGCTTCCAGCTTGTGTGCCAAAATTGTGAATTGTAATATTTTCCAACACCACATTCTCGATACTGGCCGAACCATCCTCGTCAGCGTTGAAAAAAATGGGCTGGGGATTTGATTGCGTAGAATGTATATTCTTGAACGTAATATTGTAAACGCTGCCGATCGGTCCGGAAATGTATTCGTCTCGGTCCTGCAGGCCGATGAAAATGGGGCAATAGGCTTTGTTGATGGTATAGTTGATAAACGCGATATCGTGTACCGAGTTTCCATCATTGGACTGTACGATGATCCCGGCCGTGTTCCGCCCGCCATCGCCGTGCTGATTCACCGTGATGTTTCTAAACGTGACGTCATAGATATCGTTGCTGGTTTCTGTGCCTATCTTGGTGGCATTGCAGGTTGACGCGACAACGGTATCTTCCACCAGGATGTCGTGCATATCAGGCAGGTTGTGCCAAGTATCTTCATCAAAAGGCGTGCTCTTTAGCGTAATGGCATCGTCGCCGGTTTCGATGTCGCAATTTCGCACCGTAACGTGTCTCGACGCGACGATATCGATCCCATCGGTATTGCGGGCTTGCCCTTTTTCGGGATTCCTGATGATAATATTATCGACGGATACGTAATCGCTGTCGTAGATGGTAAAGGTCCATTCCACAGTATCCTTCAAGAGAACATTTTCGACGGTGATGTGGTCTGATTTCTTTACGAACAGCAAAAATCCAGGCCGATTACCACTGACCCTGGTCCCGTCTGAATTATGGTAAAAGGGGCCCGACGCATCGATCGTTCCGCCTCCCCTGATGACCACATTGGAGACGCCGTCAACATGGACGACCCTGAAAATACTGCTCAGATCAGACTGATCTTCGGAGACCTTGAGCGTCGCTCCCGACGAGATGTTCAAGGTCACGTTCGATTTAAGTTTGATGGCATCGGTGATTTTGTATGTTCCGGGGGGAAGGTGCACCTCCCCATCGCAGGCGCCGGCGTGTGCATCGTCGATGGCGTTTTGAATCGGAATCGTTGCCGGGTTGGTAAAGGTGGGGTCGGCTCCGTAATCCAGGACGACGTCGCAAGACGCCGCCCAGACAGTGCCCAGTTCACCGGGGGGCCATGGCGGAACCAACGACAAGATCAAGCCAAATATCAGCAAACATGATTTTCCGCTCATTCAATGCATCTCCCATCCAAAATAAGCTTTTTTCCTGCTTGTATCGCCGAGAGCAAATCCCATCGTTGCCGCAGACAAGAATAGAGAAAAAGGCATCCCCCGCCGACGACAACAGCCGGCGGGAGTTTTTTTCCAGAAAACCACCAGAAGTCCGAAGAAAGCATGGTCATCTTATTTCGACATTATCGATATAGATGTCTCCGAATTCATTTGCTCCTGTCTTCTTGTTATTGCAGCCGCCGATGGTAATCGTATGAGCGCCTGCGGGCAGTGATCTCATGAAGGTTTTGGACTGCCAGCCAGTATCCTGGCCTCTGCCGCAGCGTTCCGCCAGAATTTCATCGGGGCCGTTGTCGACTCTCGCCATCACCGAGGCGCACTCGTCAGCATCGAACCCGGTCGTGACCAGGCGGCAGTCGAGGCGGACCTGAACCGCCGAGGCGGTACTCAAAGAAAATTCTCCGCTCCAGCCGCCGGAGATGCCGTCGGTGATGTCCCTGCCGTCTATGTTGCCGAGGGCAACATGAAGACCCGCACTGCCCCCGGTGCCGCCGTTCAATGCACATTCTCCGGATGCATATCGGGGGTGCGACGTTCCGTTGAACGTATCGCCGGCAAAGGTGAATGCATGTTCGCATCCATTGAAGTCGGCGAAAAGAACGGGCAGGCCGTCGCAGTAGCCGGAATCCGCGCAGTCGGGGTCGTCGCAGTCGACGAGTCCGTCGCCGTCGTCATCGAGTCCATTGCTGCAGTCGGTCTCGGGTTCGGGTGCGCAGTCAGGGGAGCTTTCGCAGTCGGGGTCGTCACAGTCGACGAGTCCATCGCCGTCGTCATCGAGTCCG